>QEUZ01000014.1 GCA_003577355.1 Chloroflexota bacterium
ATCCGGCGCATACTGCATGCCGAGCCCGCCGGAAAACGAGAACTGGAACGGACGGCCGGCAACTGCCGCGACAATGGCTTTTGTGGCATCGGAAGTCAGGCCAGTGTCGCGTCCGACGCCGTAGACAACGCTGGGCCGCAACCCGATGCTGGCAACCTGCCAGGTTTCCCAATACAGGCGAGCGGCGTGCTCGGCGGCCATCTTGTACGTGCCGTACAGCGTGTGCGGTCGCAGCAGTACGTCGTCAGCGATCGGACGTTCTGGGTAGAGGTCAGCAGTTCCGAGGACAGCCAGTGAGCTGGCGTAGGAAACGCCGCGTACCGCACCGTTGGAACGGCGCACCGTCTCCAGAACGTTTACCGTGCCTTCGACGTTGACCCGCGCGCCAAGCGGCGGGTTGGCGATGCAACCGGGAATCAGTACCCCAGCGAGGTGGATGATGCGGGTGATGCGCTCCTGCTCAACGCAGTGGCGCAGTGCGGCCAGGTCAGTAACGTCCAGGCGCTGGAAGGAGACTTGCTCAAGTTCTTCAGGAGACATAATCAGGCGCGGACGGGTCGGTTCTGTCGACAGGTCGGTCGCCACGACGCCAGCTCCGGCCCGCACCAAGTGTCGTAGTGACCAGGCGCCGATACACCCCAATGCCCCGGTCACCAGAAAACGTTCGCCGTGCAGCGTGGCGATGTTCGAGCGTTGCTGGTCCACGTGCTGCTACCCCTCTCATTCTCCCGGCGAGCAAGGGTATCGACTGTTGGCCGGAGAGGCAACGTCGGTTGTGGCACTGAAGACAACGAACGGCGCGCCTGGCCAGCGCGCCGCCCGTTGAGGTTGGGTGGAGGTGTATGCGATTTGAGGATGGGTGCTTGCACCGTCGCGCTATTCGTCCGGCGTCAATAGACCTCCAGATAGCGCTCGCGCTCCCATGCTGAAACGTGCCTGCAGAACGCCTTCCATTCCTGCTTCTGCGCTTCGATCAGCCGCTCGAAGACATGCTCGCCCAGTGCATCGCGGATGACGTCGTCGCGCTGCAATTCATCGATTGCTTCGCCGAGGGTGGAAGGGAGGGTGCCGATATTGCGACGCTGCAGGTCTTCTTCACTGAAGTGGTAGACGTTCTCTTCGATCGGTTCCGGCAGTGGCAGCTCGCGGTTGATGCCGTCCATCCCGGCTGCGACCATCACCGCGTAGGCGAGATACGGGTTACTCGTTGGGTCGGGGCAGCGTAGCTCGATACGTGTTGCGTTGGTGCGACCGGCACGAATCGCTGGCACGCGGATCAGTGCGGAGCGGTTCTGTCGCGCCCACGAGATGTAGACCGGCGCCTCGTACCCTGGGACAAGGCGGCGGTAGGAGTTCACCAGCGGGTTCAGGATCGCGGTCATCCCGCGAATATGGTGGAGCTGCCCTGCCAGGAAATGTTTGGCGATCGTGGAGAGGCCATAGGCGTCGTCTTCGTCAACGAAGGCGTTGCTCCCGTCGGCGAGCCAGGCGAGTGACTGGTGTGTGTGCATGCCGGAGCCAGCGATGCCTTCCACCGGCTTGGGCATGAATGTCGCGTGCAGACCGTGCTGTTGGGCAATGGCCTTCAGCGTGAACTTGAACGTCGTTGCCTGGTCGGCGGTCGTCATGGCGTCGGCGTATTCGAAATCAATCTCGTGTTGACCAATGGCGACTTCATGGTGGCCGGCCTCCACCTTGATCCCCATCTGTTGCAGGGCGCGGATCATGTCCTTGCGCACTTCCGCCGCGAGGTCGGTCGACAGGTCAAAGTAGCCGCCTCGATCGTGCGGCAGCACGCTGATCTCGTCGCCGTCCTTGCGGAACAAGAAGAACTCGAGCTCTGGGCCGGTGTAAAAGGCGAATCCCAGCTTTGCCAGGCGCTCGAGTTGCTGGAGCAACACGGCGCGCGGGTCCCCCATGAACAGTTCGCCGTTGGGCTTGTAGACCCAGCAGACAACTTGGGCGGTTGTGTTGCGCCCGCGTTCCCAGGGGATGATGTTGAACGTCGCCAGGTCGGGCATCAGGAACATGTCGCTCTCGGCGATGCGGGCGAACCCGGCGATCGACGAGCCGTCGAACCATTGCCCGTGCTCGATGACCTCGGGGAACACGTCCACCGGGATTGTGACGAGCTTGGGGATACCCATGACATCGGTGAATTGCAGGTTGACGAACTGGACATCCTCGTCGCGACAGAGTGCCAGCACATCGTCCGCGCTATGCGCCGGCTTGCGCCGGCCTGCAGGTGCGATTTCGAGAACCACGCGCTGCCTTTCCAAGGGGATTGCTCGGCAATGGTCGACACGGGCTGCCGTGCGTACAGCAACGCTACCCGGAGCCAATTGCATGCCGCCACGGGTACCCATACCAAAATTGCGGCCGAGTTTTGTGGCGCCAGCACAAGGGCGAGTGTTGCAAGCCGGTTGCTGGCGCTATCCTGGCCCAATGCCCCCGACGCAACGCGCGGCGGCATCCGGCGCACGGTCGCTGTTCGCGTAGATCGTCATAAAGAGCGGGACCCGCAGGTCTCGCGGGTCATCCAGCACAAGTTGCGCACCCCACGAGGTGACGACAACAGGTGCGCGCAGCCCAGGGTATGGAGCGAGGATGACTTCGCGTTCGCCAAGTGCGAGGTCCTCCAGGAGTTCGATATCGCTTCGGTCAATACCCGGGTTGTAGGCAATCCAGACGGCGCCGGTTGCCAACGATGCGACAGCGTTCTCATCGGTCACCGGAACGCGATAGACGCCGCACTCCTGGATGAGCGCGGCATGTGGGCCACCTGCCGGCGGTTGCAGGTCATAGGCAATGGGGCCATCGACGATGCTGCTGGTCAGCCCCTCGTAGTAGACCACACCCTCCACCTCGGTTGGCGGGCCATCATCCAGGAACGCCATTGTGCCGTTGACGATGGCGATCGTGATCAATACAACGACGCCCAGAAGTACCCAGCGCTTGCTCCGCTGCCGTGCGGCGGCATTACCGTGCATCGAGTGTCGGGGTTGCACCCGATCGTGTTGAGCCGATTCCACTCCTGACCACCCAGACCAGTTCCCTGCGCACCGTTGCGCGGTGACGCGACGAATACCGTCTGCAACGATACCCTATCTGTCAGAGTGGGCATGCGAAAATGCCGCGTGAGGTTAGCCGGTACGCTGCTGGCGCAGTGCAGAGAGGCGGGGGGCGATGACGGGACGCGACGGCGGAGCGGGTTTCAGGACGAGGGCGATCCACGCCGGAGAACGAGCCGACCCCGTGACGCGCGCACACAACACCCCAATCTACCAGACCGCATCGTTCACCTTCGATACTGCCGAAGACAAAGAAGTGGCGATGGAAACTGGCGGCCACTTCTATACGCGTACCTCGAACCCGACGACCGCAGCGCTGGAGGTGAAGCTGGCAGCGCTGGAAGGCGCCGAGGCTGCCGTCGTTGGCGCCAGCGGCATGGGTTCGGTTGCAACAACTCTGTTCAGCCTGCTCAATGCCGGCGACCACCTGGTGACGTCCGAGGATGTCTTCATCATCTCCCGCTTCTTCCTAAGGGACGACCTCCCGAAAAAGGGGATTGACGTTACGTTTGTCGATATCACCAACCTGGAGGAGGTACGCGCCGCGATTCGGCCAAACACCAGGGTGCTGTTTGCCGAGTCGCTCTCGAACCCCAACATGTACGTTGCCAACCTGCCCGCGCTGGCTGACATCGCACATGCGCACGGCTTGACCTTTGTCGTTGACAACACGTTTCTCAGCCCGTACCTGCTACGCCCACTGGAGCATGGCGCCGACCTGGTGCTGCACTCGGTTACCAAGTACATCTCCGGTCACGGCGACACCCTCTCCGGGGTCGTGGCTGGGCCAAAGGCGTTGATCGACCCGATCCGCTACCAGCTCGATGTCCTCGGCGCGTGCGCCAGCCCGTTTAACTCGTGGTTGGTGCTGCGTGGTGCGCGGACGCTGGGGCTGCGCATGGAGGCGCACTGCGCCAACGCCCTGGAGCTGGCGCAGTTTGTCGAACGCCAGCCAGAGGTCGCCTGGATCCGCTACCCAGGGTTGGAGAGCCATCCGAACCGTGACGTTGCGCTCGCATTGCTTGGAGACCGGTTTGGGGGCATGTTCTCGTTCGGCCTACGCGGCGACCGCGCAACGATGAACGCCTTCGCAAACCGGCTGGAGCTGTGTGGCCTCGGGGTCAGCCTCGGAGATGTTTACACTCTGGTCTACCCCATGCCGAACCGCAACAACCTGATCCGCGTCTCGGTGGGTTGTGAGAACAGTGAGGACATCATCGCCGACTTTGAGCAGGCGTTGGAGGGCCTCGCTGTGCCGGCCTGACGCGCGCCAAATCTGTAACGGAACTGTTGTACCAGCGATCCCGCTGATGCTGCGCCGACACGCCCGGCGTTGCATTCTCCTGTCAGAGACGGAACCGTGGCTTGGAACCGCTGCAAGGGAGGCCACGTATGGCAGCCGGGACGCTTCTGGATCGCGAGATCCAGCAAGATGCGTTGGATGAGTTGGACTGGGACCCGGAAGTTGAAGTGACCGATGTCGGCGTCGAGGTTGACGATGGCGTCGTCACCCTCACCGGCACAGTAGATTCCTATGCGAAGAAGTACGCGGCGGAGCAAGCCGTTTTCCGCGTCGATGGTGTGCGGGCCGTTGCCAACGATATCGTCGTCCAGCCGGGAGGGCTTGGGTACCGCTCCGACACTGAGATCGCCAAAGCAGTCGCAAATGCGTTAGAGCTCGATGTCGATGTACCGGCCGAGCATCTGCGGGTACGCGTGGCAAATGGCGCTGTCACGTTGCAGGGGGAAGTGGCCTGGTACTACCAGCGGGTCGCCGCAGAGGATGCTGTACGGAAGTTACCGGGAGTCGTGTCGGTGCTCAACCTCATCGAGGTCGCCGAGCAGCCGGTTACTCCTGAAGAGCTGCGCAAGGGCATCGAACGCGCGTTCCTGCGCAACGCGGCGATCGACGCGGACGCAGTCCAGGTCGAGGTCGACGGGGGGCATGTCACCCTCTATGGCAAGGTGCGCTCCCTTGCCGAACGGCGCCAGGCGGAGGAGGTTGCCTGGAAAGGGCGCGGCGTCACCAGGGTGACGAACCAGATCCGGGTCGTCCTCGACTGATCACCTATCGCATACCTCATCCTCTCACTCCAGGGTACGCCGTGGCCCAGGACCACGGCGTACCGCCGTTGTCACGCGACTGACACATTCTCTCCAGCGTTGCCATGCCTGCGCGATGCGCCAGGCGTGATCCTTAAGGCGGGAACGACTGGAGGCGAACGATGCGCTATCACGTGTTGGCGTGTGACTTCGACGGCACGCTTGCCGAAGATGGACATGTGCCGGAACCCGTGTTGGAAGCGCTTGGGCGTGTTCGCGCATCCGGTCGCGCGTTGATCCTTGTGACTGGCCGGGTGTTCGATGAGCTTGCGTTCACGTTTCCGCAGCTCGACCTGTTCGACCTGCTGGTGATCGAGAACGGGGCAGTGCTTGCGTGGCCGGAAACCCGCGAGCAACAGCCGCTCGCTCGCCCGGTGCCGCCAGAATTCGTGCAGGAGCTGATCGCCCGTGGCGTCAAGCCGCTGACGACCGGCCACGTCGTCGCGGCGACCTGGCACCCGCATGAGACGACGATAGTCCGAGCGATCTTTGACCTGGGGCTGGACCTGCACCTCTCGTTTAACAAAGGGGCGGTCATGGTGCTGCCTTCCGGCGTCAACAAGGCGAGCGGGCTGGCCGCTGCACTGAACGCGTTGGGATATTCGCCGCGCAACACCATCGCTGTCGGCGATGCCGAGAACGACCTCTGTATGTTCGACCTCGTCGAGTGTGGCGTTGCCGTTGCGAATGCCGTACCGGCGGTCCTGGAACGAGCCGACCACGTGGTTTCCCTCGACCACGGCGCAGGGGTCATTGAGGTCATCGAGTGTCTCTTACGGGATGACGGCGTGTCAGTGGAACCTGCGCCTGGCCGGCATGATCTGCGGTTTGGACACGTGCGGGAGAGCGATGAGTATGTCATCGGCATACGCGGCGGCGCGCTGATGCTGGCTGGCGAATCCGCGAGTGGCAAATCGACGATCGCTGCGGGGCTCGTTGGCGCGCTTCAGCAGCACGGCTACCAGGTCTGTGTCCTGGACCCTGAGGGGGACTACATCCCTGTTGGCGGCGCAATTGCGTTGGGTGACGGTGAACGTGTGCCGGATATCGCTGCAATCTGCGATCTACTGGCAAATCCCGGGCAGAGTGTTGTCGTGAACCTGCTCGGGATGTCGCTCGACCAGCGACCTGGCTATTTCGCGGCCCTGGTTGAAGCAATCAATGTGTTGCGGAGCGCGAAGGGCCGGCCGCACTGGCTCGTGGTAGACGAAGCGCATCACGTCTTGCCTGCTTGGCAGCCCAATGTGCCAGCAAACATCGCGGTGGATGGCACGCGTACCGTGCTTATTACCGTCGATCCAAGCCACGTGCATCCAGCAGTCGCCCCGGCCGTCAGCGAGCTGATTGCCACCGGGCGCAGCGCCGCGCAAACGCTTGCGCGCTTTTGCACCTGGGCCGGACACCCCCAGCCAGCGCTGGATGACCTCGTTCTTGCGCCTCGTGACGTGCTCGTCTGGAACCTCCAGCGGGATGACACAGTCCACGTCGTGACCCCAGCCCTCCCTGGGGGCGGGCACCGCCGGCACCGGCGCAAGTATGCTGAGGGCGATCTGGGGCCGTGGCGCAGCTTCTACTTCCGCGGGCCGCTTGCGCAGTACAACCTGCCCGCGCGGAACCTCTCCGAGTTCTTGGAGATCGCCCAGCGCATTGATCCCCAAACGTGGCTGTACCACCTGCAACGGCACGACTACTCGCGTTGGATGCGCGAGGTGATCCGCGACCGTGACTGCGCTGCAGCGCTGGAGCGCATCGAATCGAACACCGAGTTGAGCGCACCCGCCAGCCTGGCGCTCGTGCAGGCTGAGATCGAACGGCGCTACACGTCGCCGGCCTGAGCCGAGAGCATCATTCCAGCGTCCCGCGAATCTCGCCGAGCGGATGCTCCGCTGTGACGATGTTGACGTAGACCTCTCCCTCCGGGATCTGGCTGACGAGCATCTGCAAGCTGCTGCCAGTAAGCGGGCCGACCAGGTTGGCATCGTCGAATACGTCCTCGATCAGCAGGCCCGATGAAATCGCCGGGTAGGCTGCGGATTCCTCCCAAAGCCGAACGACGGTAGGGCCAGACTGGTTGTTAGTGACGAGGTGCAACGTCGCCGCTTCGGCACCGTCCAAGTCATCGACGATGATGCGGTAGGCGATACTGGCCCCAGAGGGCCGCAACTCGAAGAGCGCGACGCCGGTCGCGCTGGTTGCCACTGGTGGGACCTGGTTGATCCCGCGCAGGTGGGCCACCCAGATGGCGCCATCGACGAGCGCCGCCTGCCCGCGGATTTCGCCATCCGGGTGCGCTACGGTGTGCACGTTGACATATGCCTCACCAGTCGCGAGTGCGTAGACTAAGCGCTGCAGTGGTCGACCGCCGAGCGGTCCGCTCAAGTCTTCAGGGTCAATATCACCATCCGCGATCAATCCGTTGCGCTCTCCGGCCCCCTCGCTCCCCAGGAAGAGGGTTACCACAACCGGGCCATTCGCGCCGGCCTGCCCCAGGTGGATGTGGGCCGCCACCGGGTCGTCAGTTTCGGCGACGACGAGCTCGTACTGTAGGTCGCCATCTGGCTCCCAGCGGAACAGCGCAGCGCCCTCGGCGGAGGTAAGCACTGGCGATGGCTGGTTTCGCCCATCCAGGTCGGCGGCGAACTCAATCGTGCCATTGCCGAACGTCCAGTGATAGACCTGTCCTCCGATTTGGCCGTCTGGTTCGTCTAGCGTGGTGAGTTTCAGCGTGGCATCGCCAGAAATGAGCTCGTAGACAAGGCGACCGAGCGACGCGCCAGCTAACGGGCCGCCGAGGTCGCTCGCGACGAGCTGCCCCGTCGTCAGCACACCGTCATCTTCGCTGTCGCCATCTGATGCATACAGGGTCGCAACCACGGTTGCCGCATCGTCCATCGTGATGAGCGCCTGAGTTGTACGATCGAGGTTGCGGACGCGAAGTTGATACCCCAGCGTCCCGGCGCTGGCATCGTAGTAGAACACGGCGACACCAGCTGCGTCGGTGGCGACCGGGTCCGGCAGGCTGTCGCCACTGAGGTCGGCCCGCAGCAACACATCCGTGCCGAAGCCGACCTGGCCACGGACTTCTCCAGTTGGATACTGGGATGTGTTGATCGTGACATACGCGTCGCCGGAACTGAACGCCGCGAGCAGTGTGGAGAGCGGCGCTCCGTCCAGCGGCCCGACCAGGTCGCCAGCATCGAAGCTGCCCTCGACCAGCAGACGCGGTGGCGTCACCGCAGCGCCACGCCCATCGAACAGGGTCACGACGACCGGTCCATTCTCGTCGTCGTCGCCGAGGCGAAGCTGCGCGGTGGTGATGTATTCAAGCTTCGAGACGGGAATCCGGTAGCGCACCGTCTGGCCGTCGGCGCTGACGTGGAACCAGGCCGCCGCGCTGCCGTCGGTGATGACATCGCCCAGCACGTTCTCGCCTGAGAGCTGCGCCAGGTACAACTGGTCGGTCGTCGGCAAGGGCGCAGACGTTGCAGTTGGTTCGGGAGTGGGCACAGGGGCGGTTGCAGTTGGCGTTGGTTGGTTTGGGTCGTCGTCGTAGCGCCAGACGTAGTAGTGCAGCCCAACATTGCCAAACTCCACCTGCCAGCCAGCGGCATTCGCGGGGGCATAGGTCATGCACCGGCGCTGGAAGCATTGCCAGAGGACATCCTGCGGGACGCCGCCGACCAGCACGTGCGACCAGTAGGCTTCCGTGATGGGGAACCCGGTCGCGTAGAACGGGTTGGGGAACAGCGCTGCTTCGCCGAATGCGCCGTCTTGCCAGACGAGCGCTTGTGCGTTCATGAAGTCCCAAAAAACTGAGGCGACCTGATGGTCGATCCCGTCGGCCTGGACACGGTAGGCGGAGGTGATGTTCTGCACGGCGAGGGTTGGGTCGTTCGAGACCTGGCCGGAGCCATCCATGCGCTGGGTAATCAGCTCACCGTCGGCGCGCGGCGGGTTGCCGATAACGGCGGCGAGGTCGGCGTAGGTCGGCGCATCGTCATTGCCGGGGTCGCCAGCGATGTTGATCTCCGCCGGTGCACGCGAGAGGAAGACTGCGTCGCCAACCTGCATCTGCCCGGTGACGAGCTCGTTCACCAACAGGCCGGTGGTGACAAACCACAGCCCATCATCCACGGCATCGGGGTGGGTGATCTCCATACGCGCCTTGTCGAAGTACTGGACAAGCCGTTTGCTGCCGGGTGAATCGCTGTACGACTCCTGCATCCCGCCGGACAGCATGCTGCCCCAGATCCACGAGCGTGAGACGTGGCCATCTTCGACTGGCTTATCGGTGCGTTCCCAGGTGCGGACGAACGCAGGATGCGCGAACGCTGAAGAATCAATTGCGAACGTCGAGGCAATCCCGGCAGCGAGTACCAGTACGGCGATGGCGATCGCTCCGGTGCGCAGCAGTCGTGCGTCCAACATGCGTGCCCTCCATCCGGACTCCTGTGCTGATGGAGGGCAACTATACCGCTCGCTGCAACCAGGCGTTCAGCGCGCTCGTACTCGCGCTCGTGTCAGAGCGCTATTCAGTGGCATAGCGGTTGACCCACAGTTGCCGGATACCGTTGGACGAGAATTCACCAAGAGCGGTGAGGACGCGCAAGAACATATTGCTGGAGGGCGACCAGCCGCCCGGTGGCCAGTCCTCAAAGGAACCGAGCCATGGCTCACCTGGCCCGATATCTTCGAACGTGATCCCGCCGGAGCCACAGAACCCATCGCCGTTCTCCTGGTCCTCTGGGTCGTTCGGGACAAGGTGCGCCATGTCCAAGCCGAGGAGCTGGTTCACGATCATGGCGTCTTCCCACGATATAACGCCGTTGCAGTACATGTCCCAGGTGATCGCTTCGCCGGAATACGCGGCCTGGTTGCCGCTGTGGAAGAGCATGACAGTGATCGACGCATCGAGGGCTTCGTCGGTGAGCTCTGCCAGGTAGAGGCCATACGGTTCCAACCCCGCCGGATACTGGCTCTGCCCGCGGATCGCACCTTGTGGATGTGTGTCGGTTGTCAGGGTCATGTAGGTTTGTTGGGATTCAAGGAGAAACGCAAGGCGCATGAGCGAGAGGCCGAACTGCGCAAGACGCAGCTTCCATTCGTCAACAATGCCGTTGACTTCGCCAGGGCCTTCATCCACTGGCAGGCTGAACAGCAGCTCGCCGTTCTGGCCACGCGGCGCGTTGTAGACGTTCACGGCGGTAATGCCAGCGAGGTCGGCGGAGGTGACCAGCAGGTCCATCTCGTCCGGGTTGTTCCAGGTGACCACGCCGGTGCCGCGCCCAAGGGTGTCGACGGCGGGGACCATCGACGTACCGTTCATCACGAAGAACCAGAGCGGCGGCTGGTAGAGCGGGTTGATGACGAAGGTATCCCCGCCGATGAGACCACTCGGAGCATCCGGCGTCGTTACGACGACGCTCGCATTCCCGGTGAACAGCTGCTGTGCGAGCCAGGCAACCGATGTCGGCGCGATATCGTTCGACGTGATCGTCCCGCCCGTCGGCGCCCCGAACACTGGTGGGATGAGTGGGATGATCCGCGGCCCGTCGTCCTCGTCGTCCCAGGCCAGATGCGCCGCCGCATTCGGCGGGATGAAAGCCAAGGTCGAATAGTCGATCTGGTTGAGCGCAGCGCTGTAGTAGAACGTGGTGCTGCCAAAGGCCGGCGTTTGGACGCGGGGGACCAGGCGCGCGCCAAAGACGCCTTCGGCCGCTTTGCCAAAGCGGGCATCCAGCCCGTTCGGGTACTGCGTTGTTCGGATGATGATCGTGATATCTCCCCGCTCCAGCATGTCGCTGAAGCCAGCTGGGGATATCGAGCCTTTCGTCAGGCCGTCGGAGATGTCGTCCATGTCGATGACATCTTTGAGCTCGCCCAGCGTTGAGCTACCGGGTTCGAACGTGCGGTCGAGCATGACAGCCTGAGGGTTGGGATATGGGGGCGAGAAGCGTATCTGGTAGCCGGTGATTTCCCCGGCGTTTTCCGCGTCGATCGCAATGACATAATCGTGGTCGCCTTCGGTGGTCCGGATAATCGACACGGAACCGCCTGGCGCCGGAGTCGTGTTTGGCTCGCGCCGTGGGGCCGCAAACGCTTCATTCGTCGCGGTAGGGTTCAGGAACCCAACGAAGAGTTCATCACCCGGTTCCGGCAATGTCGAGTAACGCCACGTGTGGTAATGGAGGCCGACATTGCCCATCTCGACGCGCCACTCCGGCGCGTTCGACGGCGTGTAGGTGAGGCAACGGCGTTCGAAGCACTGGAGTAACACGAGGGTATCCACACCCCCGACATCGACGTTCGTCCAGTACGGCTCGGTGAGTGGATAGCCTGTCGCATAGTACGGGTCGGGGAAGAGTCCTGCGGTGGTGTACGAGCCGTTGTCCCAGATCAGGCCTGTCGAGTTCATGTAGTTCCAGAAGACCGATGCGATTTGGTGGTCGATGCCCGGTACCGTCAGGCGCTGGGCCGCCGTGACGCCATGGACCGCCAAGCCAGGATCGTTGGTGACGTTGCCATTGCCGTCGATGCGTTGGGTGATCGTCGCTCCACTCGCTGCCGGCGGCGCTGTCGTCAATGGGGCGAGATCGGCATAGGTGACAGCATCGGGGTCGAGTGGGTCGCCGGCCACGTTGACATCGGCGCGGCCTCGAACGTTGAAGGCGCTGTCTCCTGCCTGGCGCATGCCGCTCATCAGCTCGACGACGAGCAAGCCGTTGGTGACGAACCAGATCGAGCCCTGGTCCCCGTCCGGGTTGCTGATCTCCATGCGGGTCTTGTCGAAGTACTGCACCAGGCGTGATTGGCCAGGGGATTCGAGGTATGGCTCATCCAGCGCGCCGGTGACCGGCATGCCCCATACCCAGGTACGGGCAACCGCGCCAGCCTCGACCGGCTTGTCGGTGCGCTCCCAGGTGCGCTGGAAGGCTGGGTCGGCGAAGGCGGATGGGTCGAGCGCGTCGGCGGGTAGCACCAGCAGGGGAGAAAGCAGCAAGGCAGGAATTGCCAGCAAGCTGACCGTCCGCTGGAGACACCGG
Source organism: Chloroflexota bacterium (assembly GCA_003577355.1). Taxonomy (GTDB): domain Bacteria; phylum Chloroflexota; class Chloroflexia; order Thermomicrobiales; family CFX8; genus CFX8. The sequence continues at coordinate 12,218 of QEUZ01000014.1, forward strand.
CGGGAGCGGAACATGTGACGGCCTCCTTGCACTGGCTACGATGCGCAAACTGGGGTGGGGAACCGTGCTTCAGGGAGTACGCTCACGCGGATACTACCGTGGAATCGGAAAATTGTGAACCATGAATCCGCACATTCTTTGGGAATTGCGCAAATGCGCTAGCCGCGGGTCGGCGCTACACCTGCACGCGGCCCCGAACGCAACAGTTCGGGGCCGCGTGCAGGGATCGCTACGGACGACCTTCCGCTACGGTAGCCAAAGTGGGACGACCGCCCCACGAATCTCGCCGCTGGGCACGGTGGTGGAGTGGATGTTGACATACGCGTTGCCCGCCGTGAAGTCATTGTAGAGCGCCTGGAGGCTGCCGCCGGCCAGTGGCCCGAGCAGGTCGGCGGCACTGATCGTGGCTGCGCCGAGGAAGCCTTGTGCGTCGATTGTTGCGCCTTCTCCCGCTAGCACCAGGTTAACGACGACCGGGCCGTTGTCGTCAGGCCCGCCCTGGTGAACGTGGGACATGAGCATGTCCTCCACGCCGCTGACGACAAGTGTCCAATCCATCAGCCGTTCGCTCGATTCGGCGTCGCGGTAGGAGAGGAACACGGCGAAGCCAGTCCCCTCAGAATCAACTGGTGGGACGCTCTCATCGCCACTGAGCTCCGCTATGAACAATCCGTTGATGGCGGGCATCCAGGCGATTTGCCCGCGGACCTCCCCGGCTGGGTGCTCGCTGGTGTGGACGTTGACATAGGTTGTCCCTGACAGCATCTCGTAGGCCAGGCGTGCGCAGGATCGACCAGCCAGCGGGCCGCTGAGGTCCTCTGGGTGGATGGACCCATCGGAGAGCACGCCATTGACTTCGCCATCGGTTGGGCCGTCGCCTCCATAGAGGAGCGCAACCACCGGACCATTCTGACCCTCACGGGCGAGGTGGATGTGGGCTGCCGTGACGTTGGCCACGTCAGCGAGGGCGAGGGTGAAGTTGAAGTAGTTGCCATCGTGCCACCTGAAGGCGGCCATGCCGCTGCCGTCGGAATCGACCGCCGGGACCTCGTTCACGCCGGAAAGCTCGGTGTAGAACAGGATTTCGCCGCTATGTGGGCTGAGCAAGTCGACCTGACCGCGAATTTCGCCGGCCGGGAAGTCGCTCGTATGGACATTGACGTAGGCGTGATCGGTCAGCAGGAGATAGATGAGCTGTGCCAACGACTGCTCAGCGAGTGGGCCAGTGAGCGCGCTCGAAGTGATGGCGCCGGAGCTTGGTGATGCGCTGGTTGGGGTGCTCAGCGGTGCGACGACCGGGCCGTTCTCACCCCGATGACCGACGTGGATGTGGGCGGCGGTCGTATTGTCAATATCTTCGATCGTCAGAGTGTATTCCAACGTCTGCGAATCGGCGCTATAGAACAGTGCCGCCGTGCCGGCTGCATCCGATTCGACTGGCGGGTCAGCGACTTCCTGCCCGGCCTCAAGCTCGGCAGCGAACACCAGTTCGTCGGCAACACCGATCTGCCCGCGCACTTCGCCTGCCGGGTTTGCGGTGGTGTGGACGTTCACGTAGTAGCCGCCGGTGGCTGCCAGCTGCGCCAGTCCTTCGGGCGTTATGCCTGTCGGTAGTTCGTCGGCGGTGATTTCGCCTTCTGCCAGGACACCGCTGCCAGTGAATGGGTCATCCCGTCCGTCGTATAGCCAGAGCAGTACGCTCCCGTTGACCCCTTCGGCGCCAATGTGGATGTGGGCCATCGTCGCGTCGGTGATGTTTTCGACTTCCAGGTAGTAGCTGATCGTCTCGTGGTCGTCGCTCAGGGCGAACACTGCCAGTCCGGACGTTGGCGTATCAACGGCCGGAACTTCATTCGCGCCAGTCAACTTGGCGATGAAGAGCTGTGCGACTGGGGGGGTGGCGTGACGCCAGTTCCAATAGTGCAAGCCGACATTGCCCATTTCCACCTGCCACTCCGGTGCGTTCTCCGGGGTGTAGGTCAGGCAACGGCGCTCGAAACATTGCAGCAGGACGGTGTGCGGAGTACCGCCAACCGACACCTCGACCCAGTAGGCTTCGGTAATCGGGAGGCCGGTAGCGTAGAACGGATTGAGGAATAGCGGTTCGCTGGCGAATGCGCCGTCCTCCCAGACGATGCCAGCGGAGTTCATGTACGCCCAGAAGACCGACGCCACCTGGTGGTCGATACCCGGAACGGTGACCCGGTGGGCTGCCGTGACGTTGTACTGCGCCAACGCCGGGTCGCTCATGACGTGGCCACCGGCGTGCAGCATTTCGGTGAGCACCGCGCCGTCCTCCGCAGGTGGCGCATTGCGGAGTAGCGCCAGTTCCGCATAGGTTGGCGAATCGGAGTCGTCGGGATCGCCCGCAACTGGGATATCGGCTGGGCCGATGTTCTCAAATTGGCTATCGCCAACCTGCATCTGGCCCGTCATCATTTCGACAACCAAGAGCCCGGTGGTGACATACCAGAGACCATCATCCACTGCGTCCGGGTGGGTGATCTCCATGCGTGCCTTGTCGAAGTACTGGACGAGGCGCGTACCGCCCGGCGAGTCGCTGTACGGCTCCATTGCACCTTCTGAGACGAGGCTGCCGTAGACCCAGGTGCGGGCTACTTCTCCATCTTCCACCGGCTTGTCGGTGCGGCTCCAGGTACGATCGAATGCCGGGTGAGCGAACTGCTCGGACGGCAAGGCCGCCGCAGGGGCGACGACGATTGCTGCGCTCAGGAGCGCGAGTACCGCAACGATTGGCAGCAATCGAGGCGTGCCTGGAGAAAGTGCCCTCCGCATGGTCCCCCTCTTCCTTGTACCCGGGCCAAACGCGCAGCCGCGCGCTGAGGCGCGCATGCCTCAGTGGTCCGGTTGGCGTCTCTTGTCGTCTTACGCAACGGGAACCGCGAACGGATGCGCTGCTGCACATGCGGAGAGCCGCGCAACGGCTGCGCGGCTCTCGCTGGTAGCGCTGGTGCTGCGGGTCCGCTCGCTACGGCTGCTGCGGTGCACCTTGTGCGAAGAGCGGTTCGCCGTTGAGCAGCAGGGTAACATCGTCGACGCCATCGAACTGTGCGACGGTCGCTCGCAACTGCTCGACGACCCTAGGTTCGTCGCAGATGCCGGCAACTGGGATTGTGCCAGTCAGCCTGACAGTTGCTACGCCGGCGTCGACGCTGACACTCTCGACCGCAGCGTCGTTCATCCAGAGGGCATTCAGCAGGCCGGACTCGCCGTAGAACTGGTCATCGAGCGAGAGCAGGAGCTCCAACGCGTTGGTGATGCGGCCTGGGAGGGTATCCGCCAGCGGGATATCACGCTGCACCGGGACGAGCTCATCGCCGCAACCGAACGTGAGCGCGTTGGCCGTAGCGGGCTCGGCCGTTGCCACCATATAGAGGTTGATGCGCTCGTGGGGGACTGGCTCGCCGTGGCGCCAGCGGTAATAGTGCTGGCCGACATTGCCGAACTCAACCTGCCAGTTGACCGGATTACTCGGCGTGAACGTCAAGCAGCGGCGTTCGAAGCACTGCAGCAGCACCGTCCGTTCGACGCCCCCGACATCGACTGTCACCCAGTAGGCTTCGGTGATTGGGTATCCGGTCGCGTAGTAGGGGTTTTCAAAGAGCTTGTCTTCGTAGTACATGCCAGGGGTGTAGACAACGCCGCTGGAGTTCATGAAACTCCAGAATGGCGAGGCGATGGTGTGGTCGATGCCCGGCACCGTCACTCGCTCCGCAGCTGTGACATTGTGCGCCGCAAGGGCTGGGTCGCTAACGATCTCACCGTTGGTGTCCAGCCTGTTGGTCAGCACCGTTCCAGTTGACGTAGCAGGGCGCGCGAGCAGGGCCGCCAGATCGGCATAGGTGACCGCGTCCGGGTCGTCCGGGTCGCCGGCGACATTCACTTCGGCCGGTTCGTGCTGCTCAAATGTGTTGTCGCCCATTTGCATCCGCCCGGAGACAAGCTCATTGACCAGGAGACCGTTGGTGACGTACCAGATACTCGTGTCGTCGCCATCCGGGTGGGTGATCTCCATGCGCGACTTGTCGAAGTACTGGACCTCGCGTTCTCCATCAGGCGACTCGGCATAGTCCTCACGCATGCCGCGCGAATACGCATCCGGCCCCCAGACCCACGAGCGCTCGACCCGGCCATTCTTGACCGGCTTATCGACGTGCTCCCACGTGCGTTCGAAGTAGATGTTGGCAAACGTGTGGTTCTGGAACGGGCCTTCATGGTAGGCCAGCGCTGAGGCGAATGCTTGTAGCGCAAGCAACCCCCCGACCAGCAGCAGTGTCCCGCGAGCTAACGCTCGGTGCATGGATCCTCCTCACTCTATCTGGCGCGGACAACGTCGTCCGCTCGGCAGTATTGCGCGACGCCTGACCGTGCGCCACCTGTTCTGCTGTACCCTAGACCCCGGCCCAGTGGACAGGCGCTTTCGTGCGCGCTGGTGATAGAGCAAGCAGGTTCGCACGTGGGTGCAGCACGGCGCGTTGAACAAGCGCCACAGAGGGTGACCGGCCATCATGCGCCGGAGGTCTGCGCCGGAGAGTCTCGTGTCCCAACAACCATCCACTGTCGGTCAAGGTCGCTCGTCACATCCAGGGACGATCACATCACTGGCCACTGGTCACTGGTCACTCCGCTAGGCTGGTGTTAGCGCGTCAGGGATTGCGCCATCGCCAAGGTCTCCTCTTTCGAGAGGCTGGACTCGATCCGCACGGTGATTCCATCAACCTCCCAAACCAGTACGTTTGCGGCAAGGCGTAACGTCTCTTCGTGGAACGCTCCGCTCGCATCCTGGTAGAAGAAGATGTGCGGCTTACCGGAGAGCCAAAAGCCTCGCGCACCGTTGACGTCGACGACTTCCAGCACCGTGCCCGGTTCGACGAACTTGCCGATCAGGCTTTCATTCGTTTCGCCCAGGAACTGGGAGATGAGCACGCCAACGCCGCTGCCTGCAGCCTCCGGCAGGTCTTCGCGGGGGAAATACACGTAGGACAGTTGGCCGCCGTCGGGTGGCCTGCGCAGGTAAACCGCGTCCGGCATGCCCAGTGCACGCGGCGGTTGGAATGGCCTGAACTCCACACCAGCGGTCCCGGTCGCAAGGTCGGTGGGCGTTCCGAGCAAGAGTGCCGCAGCCGGGTCTGGCGGGGTCGGTAGAGCCGTTGGGACAAGCCGAATCTCGACACCGCGCAGCCCCAGGCGCTCGGCAATGCCCTCTCGCGCTGGCGGGATGAGCGCCGTTCCGGCTGCCAGCACCAGCACAATGGTCGCCGCCACTGCTACCCAGCGATGGCGGGAATACCGCGCGCGGCGCTGGTGGAGTGGGGATGGTGCGCCTCGTACGCGAGCGCCCACCTGTGTTGCAATGTCCGGCGTCGGCGGGTATTCGAGTGCGCGCGCGACTGCTCGCAGGTCACGCTCCAACTGTCCTTCCCCTGGTGTGGTCTGCCGGTCAGTCACTGTTGGGACGCTCGCTTCCCTGCGTCGATGGTAGTTGGGCTTCTTCAACCAACAACGGCCCGCGCAGGCGCTCCAGCGCGCGCGACAACCGCGACTTCACCGTGCCGCGCGGGATGTCGAGGACCGTGGCAGTCTCTGCCTCGCTGAGCTCCAGAAAGTACCGGCAGGTCACGACCAGTCGCTCCTCGTCCCGTAGGGCGTTGACGGCATGCAGCAACGTCGCCCGTCGCTCGGCGGACAACGCACCTGCTTCTGGAGACGGCTCCGTTGGCTCCGGCCCGCTCAGTGCACTGGCGCGCAGCGTCAGTCGCAGCCTGCGGTAATTCGCTTTGCGCCGGTTGCGCGCTTCATTCGCGACAATGCGCAGCAGCCAGGGGCGAAACGGCAACCTGTCGTCGAAGCGGCCGAGGGCATAGTAGGCCTTGATGAACCCGTCCTGTGCAACCTCTTCGGCGTCGTCGGGTGAACAAAGCAGTGCAAGGGCTGTGCGAAAGGCAATGGTCTGGTAACGCGTGACGAGCTGCTCGTACGCGTCCGTGTCCCCCTGCCGTGCGCGCTTGATCAGCGCTGCGTCCTCCAGTGCCGCTCCCTTCGCGCGTCATTGAGAGATACAACCGTCGTAGCGAGGTGGTTCCGTATGTGCAGCGCTGCGCCGTTTGGCGGGGGACCGCTAGCGGATGTGGCGGTACGTCGGGTGGACGAGGCCGATCGTCGCGATGATGCCGAGGAGGCACAAACCACCGATGCCGATGGTCGCAGGAGCGCCAAACGCGTCGGCCAACAACCCAGCCGGCACGACCGCGAGCGGCATCGCCGAGAAGGTCAGCATGTAGACGCTCATCACCCGGCCGTGGTAGGCGGGGTCGGCGTGGTCCATCACCAGCGAGCTGTTGAGTGATTGAAAGCCGGCCGATGCAATGCCGACGAGCAGGAGTGCGACGACTGCCAGCAGGAACGATGGTGAGAAGGCGAACATTGCCAGGCTGCCGCCGAACACGATGCCTAAGCCCATTTGCAGCAGCCCTCGTCGCCGGAAGCCGGAGAGCGAGGCGATTGTTAGCGAACCAGCGAGTGCTCCGATGCCATTCGCGGTCATCAGGACCCCAAGCCCGCCCGGCCCAACGTGGAAGACATCCTTGGCGAATACCGGCATGAGTGCCTGATAGGGCATGCCGAGCATGACCGGCACAAATGCCAGGAGCAACAATGTTGATACGACGGCGTGGCCGCGCACGTAGCGCAGCCCATCGCCCAGCGACTTGAGCGGCGAAGGCCGGCGTTCGCCAAGCGGGGCGCCGCGTTGCGGTATGCGCAGGAGGCTGACGACGACGAAGGCATACATCGCGGCCATCAACACGAACACGCCCCCGGCCCCGATGACCGATATACCAATGAGCCCGCCAGCGATCGACGGCCCGACGACTCGGGAAAAGTTCATGCCGGCGTTGTTCAACGCGACCGCGTTCATTAGCTTCTCGCGGCCAACGAGTTGCGCGACAAAGGCTTGGCGGGCTGGCATGTTGAACGCGAACCCCAAGCCCTGCATACCGGCGATTACGATGAGGTGCCAAACTTGAATGACCCCGGCGAGCACGAGCACTGCAGAGAGAACAGCCGCGACGCCGATCAGCGTCTGCGTAGCGAGGAGGATGCTGCGCTTCGGCAGCCGGTCCGCCACGACCCCGCCGACGAGCCCAAACAGCAGCATCGGGATACCCCAACCAGTTGAGACGAGCCCAACCGCAGTTGCCGAGTTCGAGATGTCGTAGGCGACGTAGCCAGTCGTGACCATACCCATCTGCATGGCCATTGTCCCGGGAAGCATCCCGAGCCAGAGGTTACGGAACGCAGGGACGTCAAGTGCGAGAAACGGGCGTTTCCAGGCGGGTACGTGCGGCGTCGGTGAACGATTCTCTGGCGGGCGCTTTGGCGCTACCTCAATGTCCGTTTGCTCGCGGAGCGTCGTCGCCTGGTCAACCGTCATTGCGCGGGATCACCTCCTCGAGCGGAGCGTGCGTGCGCCGACGGCGCCTACCGCTCGGTCGGGCAAGGATAAGCCCACCGGCAACCCACTGCAACGTTGCCTGCTCAGGAGAGGACGTGCACGATGGTGTAGACGCCGATGAAGATCATGAATGCGCCCAGCCCAATGCGGGCGAGCCTCCCATGTGGCGAGGCAATCGCGCGTGACCATACCCAGCCACCGGCGCCAGCTCCGATACCCCCTACTGCGACTGACAACACGGTGAGAAACGTCTTCATCGCGTCCGACCAGGTGTCGCGTCCAGTAAATGCAACGATGAAGACCAGGAACAAGGCCGCTACTTCGGCGGCTGCGGCCAGCAGCTCCTGGCGTGTGACGCCACCCTGTACCCCAGTATGTCGTTCTGTACGAATAGACATCTTGCGCTCCTGTCCACCGGCCCCCAACGGCCGGCGCCGGTTGTAGTGTAGTTGCTAGCGTCATCCAATGCAGGGCTTGTGCGCGTAGCAGGAGCAAGAGAAGGTAGGATTGAACCGTAGTGACCTAACGGGGTGCGACGTTTTCGCCCGTCGCGCGTGGTTCACAAGAGAGAGCATGTGCCGGTAGCGTCACGTCGGGGGCCGTGACGTGTCGGGGGGGAGTACGGAGAGCGTGACGAGACGAACCTGCCTGCCGTTCGGCGCTGGGTGTGGCAAGGTGTTCAACCTGTGCGCGGTGTTGGTGGTGTTGGCCGCTGCGCTCGCAGGGCTTGGTCCGACAACACCGCGGGTGGCACGCGCTGCAGAGGTGCCGATTGACGACAATGGTATGCCGGCTGCAGCGTACTTTCCTGAAACAGGCCATCACCTCGCGGCAGAGTTCCTTACTGCGTGGACGACAACCGGTGGCCTGATGACCTATGGTTACCCGATCACCGAAACATTCACCGAGAACGGCCGCCTGGTGCAGTATTTCGAACGCGCCCGGTTCGAGCTGTGGCCGGAACATGCAGGCAGCCAGTGGGTGGTGCAGGGCACGCTGCTCGGGCGCTGGAAGACGGCGGGGCGAGAGAAGGAAGCCCCGTTCGTCCCACTCCCAAGCGGCACAGTTAGCGACGACCCCAACCGGATCATTTTCAGCGAAACCGGGCACTCGTTGGCATACGGTTTCAAAGAATACTGGGAGGCGAACGGCGGCCTGTACCGCTTTGGCTATCCCATTTCCGAGGAGTTCGAGGAAAACGGTCACACGGTCCAGTACTTCGAGCGCGCGCGCTTCGAGTGGCACCCGGAGAACGCCGGGACGCCCTACGCGGTATTGCTAGGGCTGCTGGGCCGTGACATGGCTGAAGCCAAGAAAGTGAACATGCAGCCGGTCGCCCAGGTGGACCAGTCGGTCATCTATGATGCCGGCCTCTTTGACCCGCGCTGGATCGACGCGATGCGCCCTGCGGAAGGGGGCGTATCGGCATTTGTCTCGGTTGGCGGCACGATCGTGCGCTCAACCCCGGACCCGCAAGGGGGCTATGTTGACGACCTCTATTACGGGCGACCTGTATCGTTGCGCGGCATCGTCAAGGGTGTGCCGCAGGACGGGATCGACGCCTGGTACGTCATTGGCCCGGGCAAGTACATCTCTGCCGCCGTCGTTGACCCACTAGTGATTACCCCGCCGCCACAATATTTCTGGGGGCACTGGATCGACGTGAACCTGAGTGACTTCTGGGCTGTCGCCTACGACGGGACGACGCCAGTGCACGTCATCACCTTCGTCGCTGGCCGGGAGGGCCGGACCCCGCTCGGGGTGTACCGGGTCATGTCTCGTGTGGAGAACGAGACAATGGATTCAGCAACCGTTGGTATCCCGCGTGGTGCGCCGGGCTATTACTACCTAGAGAACGTGCGCTACACCCAGTACTTCCTGGATGGCGGTTACGCGCTCCATGGCAATTACTGGACGCCGGAATGGAACTTCGGCAACTTCACGTCAAACGGCTGCATCGGGATGTTGGAAGAAGACGCCCGCTACATGTGGGACTTCCTCTGGTTCGATTCGGTCGTGTCGATCCACTGGTAGCGGTACTGCACCAATCGTCCGGTAGACTGTGCCGAGGCGGGCCACCGCCTCGGCACTCGCATTTGTCTGGAAGGATGTCGCCGCAATGAGCAAAGTGATCTTTTCCGGAGAGAACCCTGGGCTTACCCTCTACCGGCCGGGTACGGACGAGGTGGTTGCTTCGGCCAGTTACTGGCGCTGTGTCTACTCGGAGCACGGTGAGGGGAACGCGCTGATCTTCTGGTCGGAGACCGACGGTGCGGGCGGTCCCGGCATCAAGGGCATCTACAGTGACAACGCGGGTGTCGCACGCCTGGTGACCGACCGCTTCACGCAGCACTTCGGCAACTACCAGAACCGGGGTTTCGATGCGATCGAGCCAACTCATGCCAGGTTCTTTCAGGATTCCGACAGCCGCTGGTATCACCGCGTGGTGTGCAACACCGGGGCGAGCGTCATCGAGCTTGTCTGGTCGGGAGTGCTGGATTACCAGATGGTGAACCGGAGCGACTACGCGCTGGGCCCGAGTCGCTGGGACTTAGCGACGGTGATCTGCCCATGCCGCAGTGGCCACATTTTCATCAGTAGCGGCACACCGCTTGCCGGGGACGTGCGGGTGAACGAGAGTGGCGAACGGCCGAGCTCATCGGCCTTCTTGGCATTCTCGGAGACGTGGGTCGAACGGGAGTAGCCGGCAGGTGATCGCGCGCCAGGACGCGAGCGACGCAACCCGCGTCCTGGCCGCGCCGTTTAGGCACGCCCTGGCAACGAGCGGCGGAGTAGCCAAAAGATGAGGCATGCCCCAGCGAATGCGACGACAACAGAGCCAAGCCAGCTGACCGACTCCAACCCAAGCACGTCGCCGAGCCAGCCACCCAGCCAACCACCGGCCAGCCCGATGATCAGTGCAATGGCCCAGCCTTCGGGACGGCGCGGGACGGTGCGATAGATCACCACCATCGCGACCACCCCAACGACCAGCCCGAGGATCAACCCGAGAATGGTATCCATATCTGGTCCCCCTTCCGGTCACGACTTCCCCGAGTACGTCTATCTTCGTCGCAGATGCCTTACCGCGCTAGCCCCTTTTCGAGGGAATTCAGGCGTTTGTTCAGCGTGACCGTGCGTCACAACCGGACACTCGCAGCTATCGACCGTACGCAGCATATCTGCTACGGTTGTGACGCTGGGGAACGAGAAGGGGCGGCAATGCGAGAGATGAGCTGGAATACCGATCCGTACGTTCAACTTGCGTCCGCGAGCGCCGCGCAAATCAACCCACTCGCCGCAGGGCTACTGGAAACCTTGGACGACCCGCGCTTTCAAGCATTGCGCCAACTGGTGCTCGATGACATGCATCTCTATCCCGGTGTTGTTGCTTTGGACCTCGGCTGCGGCCCGGGGATGTTGATGGATGGCATCGTCGAGCGGGTTGGGGTGGATACGGAAGTCCACGGTCTCGATCTCAACCCGCATTTC
>QEUZ01000418.1 GCA_003577355.1 Chloroflexota bacterium
GAGTGACGAGTGTCTAGTGGTTGGTAGCAGGGGGCCACACGTGCCGTGCTGCCGGGACCGCCGAGCGTCATCACCAGATACCCCTGGTCACTAGTCACTCGTCACTGGTCACTCGTAACTCGTCACTCAATTCGGAGGACCAATGTCGACGACGATACGGGCTGGCGGGGCGCTGGCGACGGTGCGGCGGGAAACGCGCGCGTCGTATGCGTTCGTTGAGCGCAACATTAACTTGACGAAACGCTACTGGGGCTGGGAGATCGCGTTCCTGATCTACTCGGCGGCTGCGTCGATGTCGATCATGTTCATCGGCAAGGCGCAAGGCGGCGATGAGCAGACACAGCTGATCCTGTTCCTGGCGATCGGGACGTTGGTCTGGAGCTTCCTGAACTCGGTGTTTATGAACATGGCCGAGATGATTGCCATCGAGCGCTGGGAAGGCACCATCGAGTACACGATGATGGCGCCGATTTCCCGCTTGACCCATATGTTCGGCCAATCGGTGTTCAGCATTGTCTACGGGATCATCCGCTCGGCGTTGCTGCTGGGCGTGTTGGCGTTGTTTTTCGACATCAACCTGGCTGGGGCCAACTTGCTGGGTGGACTGCTTGTGGTGGTCGTTGGGAGCCTGTCATTCGTCGGCTTCGGGATCATGGCGGCGGTGCTGCCGCTGCTGTTCCCGGAGAAGGGCGAGCAGATGACCTTCATCATCTCATCGATCCTGCTGCTCGTTTCCGGCGTGTACTACCCGACCGACGTGCTGCCGGGCTGGATGCAGGTGCTCTCCACACTGTCGCCTGCCACCTATGTGCTCGAGGCCATGCGGTCGGCACTGCTGGATGGCGCGAGCACACTCGACCTGCTGCCGAAGATGCTGCCGATGCTCCTGATCGGTGTGGTGACTGTTCCGCTGGGGCTGGTGGTCTTCGGATACTTCGAACGCTATGCCAAGCGCACCGGTCGCCTGAAGCGGTCGGGCTAGCCCATACTGGGGGGCGCGTAAGGGGAAGGTGAGCGTACAGTGACGTCGCTCATAGATCGACAAACCAGCCCGGAGGCAGATGCCTCCGATACATTCCCGCGGGTGCTGGTGGCCCGCGAAGGCTCTGAGCTCGCTGAGCGGCTGCTGGCCCGTGGCTGGCGCCCGTCTGCCGGTTGGCGGCATGTCAATGAAGCCGGAGAGACGATTTGGTATGTCCGCTACGAAGCGGCCGAACGCAGCGTTCTATGATTGCGTTCGTGGCGTCTACTCGGTGCGGGGCCGGCCACCTGCCGGCCCCGCCAGTATCGACGTTGACTGCCGGTGTCGTTGCTCATGGTCGAGCGCTGCTCCCAATCATGCGCGTTCTCGTCGGTCCGAGGAGTCTGGGCTGCAACGTCCCCGTTTCTGTCAAAGGCGCGTCGACGACCTCGACGAGGTGCGGGTGGTGGTTGGCGCGAGATAGCGCTGAACGGACCGCGCAGTGAACCTGCGCAACCGTTTCAGCCCGTACACGGTGTACCTGTTCATTACCGCCGGGTTGCCCTTCTGCCTGCACATCGCGTTCACCATCAACCTCCTGTTCCAGGTGCAGGAGGTGGGACTCTCGCCGCTGCAGCTGGTGCTCGTTGGCACGGTGCTCGAGGCGACCGCGTTCATCTTCGAAGTGCCAACTGGCGTTGTGGCGGATGTGTACAGCAGGCGGCTCTCGGTCATCATCGGCTACTTCCTGCTCGGCAGCTCGGTCATGATGATTGGCCTGTTGCCGCATTTCGAGACGATCCTCATGGCGCAAGTCATCGCGGGTATTGGCTACACGTTCATGAGCGGCGCCGAGGAAGCCTGGATCGCTGATGAGATCGGCGAGGGCCAGGTTGGGCCAGTCTATGTGCGCGGTTCGCAGATGGAGCAGTTCGGGCGTCTGGCGGGCGCTGGCGTCAGCGTGGCCCTGGCCAGCGTCAGCTTGACGCTGGCGATCGTCACGAGCGGCGCGTTGGTGGTGCTGATGGGGCTGATCCTCATCGTGATCATGCCGGAGCGAGGCTTCAAACCGGCTCCACGGGAAGAGCGCTCATCGTTTCAACAGATGGCCAACACCTTTGTTGCCGGTACGCAGCTCGTCCGCCGACGGCCAGTGCTGCTGACAATTCTCGGGATTGCAGCCTTTTTCGGGATGTTCAACGAGGGCTGGGACCGGCTCTGGACGGCCCTCTTGCTCGAGCAGTTCACGTTGCCAAGCATTGGTCCGTTCAACCCGGTCGTCTGGTTCGGCATATTCAGCGCTGGCGTCACCGTCCTGAGCATCGTCACGCTGGAGTTTGTGCGCCGCAACGTCAACATGGGCAGTCACCGCGCGGTGACCCGCACGTTGTTCCTGATCAACGGCCTGCTGGCGCTGAGCGTCGTCGTCTACGCCGTGGCGGGGAGCTACCTGCTCGCCGTGCTGAGCTTCTTCGCAGCGTCAACGTTGCGCCAAACGGTGTATCCGCTGACCACCGCCTGGGTGAACCAGAGCATTGACTCGCGAGTGCGGGCAACGGTGATCTCGATGACCAGCCAGGCGGATGCGTTCGGTCAGATCGCTGGCGGTCCGGCGATCGGGGCGATCGGCTCGTTCGTGTCATTGCGCGCGGCGCTTTCGACGGCCGGGCTGGTCTTGACGCCGGGCTTGGGGCTCTACTTCCGGGCGTTACGTCTGGGTGAGGGTGCGAAGATCGTTGGAGACGTGGGCGTCGACCCTCAGCAGGGGTAAGGGCGTCGTCGTCGTTTGATTCGCGCGAAAGGACAGGGCACATGCAAGCACAGGCACAGCACACGATTGGCGGAACACCTGTAAACACGGCCGTGTGGCCATGTGCTGAGCGAATGGATGTTGCATGTTGCTGGGTTCGCGCGAGCGGTTCGACGCCGCAACCGTTTACCTGATCCTGCATGGCGGTCTGGCGTTTCTCTTCGCGCTGAGCTTCACCATCAACCTGGTCTATCAGGTTGAGTCAGTCGGACTCGACCCATTGCAGTTGGTCCTGGTTGGGACGTTTCTGGAGCTCGTCTGCTTCCTGAGCGAGACGCCGACCGGCATCGTCGCCGATATCTATAGCCGGCGTCTGTCAATCGTCATCGGCGTGACGATCGTCGGCATCGGGTTCATCATCGAAGGGGCGTTCCCGACCTTTTACACCGTGCTCCTGGCGCAACTGGTCTGGGGGTTCGGGTGGACGTTCGTGAGTGGCGCCGAGGCGGCCTGGATCGCTGATGAGGTCGGCTCAGAACGGGCCGGCAGAGTCTTCATGCGCGGGGCGCAGGTCGGCAGCATCGGCGGGCTGGTTGCTGCGCCGTTCAGCGTCGCGCTGGCCAGTGTCGCGCTCTGGCTGCCGATCGTGACCAGCGG
>QEUZ01000419.1 GCA_003577355.1 Chloroflexota bacterium
AGCAGCGCCTTGTGCGTCTCGACGATCGTCGTGTGGTACGGGCCGACGGAGAGGTAGTCGATCGCCACCAAGCGGATGCCACGGGCAACGACCCATTCGGCAGCATCGAGCGCCAACCCGACGTAGGCGTCGATGAACGTTGTCGGGTAGGCAGCCCATAATGCGGAGTTGTCGGTGCGGATGACGAGGCGCTCCGTGTCTGCGGGAATGGACGCGGCTTCCAGGTCAGCAGCTGTCACTTCCGGGGTGCAACCGCGGAGGTCTGCCACCCAGCACGGCCCCACCCAGCGGTCGAGTGGTAGGTCGTCGAGCGTCGCCCCATCGTGGATGAAGTGGCGCAACGCGTCGACATGCGTGCCGGTGTGCGTCGTGAGCGTCAGCCGGGTGACGTTCGAGCGCTGGGCAGGGGTGCGCGTGAGTGGTTCGAGTTCAACCGCTCGCTCGTCGCGCCATTGCACCATCTCCGGGTGGATCGTCATCGTGACATCGTAGAGCCGTGGAACTGCCACAGTATGTCCTTACGTTGCGTCTTCCGCGCGCCAGAAACTGCTCCACCAATCGTACTCCGGCATACCGCTCCGTCTGGCGTCTTCCAAGACTGTATCCATGTCCAACTGCACAGATCGCAGCGTGGCTGCAAGCCCAACCGCAGTCGCATCAATCAGCGCGTAGGTTGCGTTCGGCGGTCGCAGACCGACGCTGCCGGGGTTGAGGACCCAGCAAGTGTGGTGGGCGCGGATGAACGGTGCGTGCGTATGGCCTCCCGCGTAGACCGCGGCGCTTGTGCCCGCGAGGAGCGCGTCGAGATCTTCGGCGGCTGTCGTCGTAGTGATGAGCTGATCGTACGAGGCCGGAGCGCCGTGGTAGGCCAGCAACGCGGCGCCATCTGGTAGGTCGACGGTGAGCGTCGGAGCGAACGACGCGAGGAACGCACGATCTCCGGCGGAGAGCTGTGCCGCACACCAGCGGTCGATCGCGAGCCAGCGTGGTTCGCCAGGTTGCGGCTGCGGCAGGGGCTGGAGGAGCTCGTCGTCGGCGTTGCCCAGCACGCATTGGCAGCCCAGCGTGCGCAACCTGGCGATCACGTCGCGCGGGCGTGGCCCGGTTGCCGCGACATCCCCCAAGCAGATGGTCATATCTGGAGCGTCGTGATGGAGCGCCGCCAACACCGACTCCAGCGCGACCAGGTTACCGTGGATATCCGCGATGATTGCGATCCGCATAGCGCCACCACTCGTGTCCAGCGGTTTGACACCCGTTCCCAGCGGCAGGTACTGTAACGCGACGCATTGGGGCGTTGGGTATGCGGGAGGCAAGGCATGCGCGTCGGGGACCTACTGGCAGAAATGTTGATCGAGCAGGGTGTGCGGCACGTCTTTGGCGTCCCTGGCGGCCAGACCCGCCCACTGTATGACGCTATCCACGACCGGCCGGGGCGGATCGCGCATGTACTGATGCGCGACGAGCGCAGCGGCGTCTTCGCGGCCGATGGCTATGCGCGCATAACGGGGGGCCTCGGCGTCTGCGACGGTACGGTCGGGCCGGGCGCGACAAACCTCGTTTCTGGGCTGGCGGAGGCGAAGAACTCGTCCGTTCCGGTCGTTGCCATCGTCGCCGACATCCCGCGCGGTTGGGAACATCTGCGCCAATTTGGCAACGCGTCACAGGGGTTCAACCAACGCCCGACGCTGGAGCCGGTGAGTAAGGCCTATTTCCGTGTCGAATCGGTTGAGGCGGCAGCGAGCACGTTCGCGGCTGCCTTCCGCACCGCATTGGAGAACCGGCGCGGTCCGGTCGTCATCGAGGTGCCGGATGATGTATTCGGAGCCGATTGTGAAGACTGGGTCGCTGGCGATACGCCGCTGCGGATCGATACGAACGATGTCGTGGCGGACCACGTGCAGATCGAGCGCGCCGTCGCCCTGTTGCGCGCTGCGAAGAAGCCGGTGCTCCTGGTCGGCAGTGGTGTCCACGATTCAGCGGCCTGGGACGCGCTGCGCGAGGTTGCGGAGTCGCTGAACGCTCCGGTCATGAGCACAATCACCGGTAAGGGCGCGATTGCCGATACGCATCCCCTGGCAACAGGGGTGGTGGGTATCTTTGGTAACAGCGGCGCAAACGAGCTGTTTGGGGAGGCGGACGTCGTCTTCGCTATCGGGACCAAGCTGGGGCAATTGACGACGTTCTCCTGGAATATGCCGCGCCCCGACCAGACGTTGATCCACCTGGATGCCGACCCTGGCGAGATTGGGCGGGTGTTCAAGCCGGCCGTGCGCTTGGAAGGGGATGCCCGCGCGACGCTGGAGGTGATCGGCGAGCTGCTTCCACCGGAGCCGAGCAGCGCTCTCGATGCCGGTTGGGGCGCACCTGCCGTCGAACGCGCGCGCCTTCACTGGCTCACCTACAACACGCGCATGGCTGCCGAACCAGGGATGGTTGACCCGCGCGGCGTGCTGGCCGCGATCAACACCGCATTCACGGCCAGCGACGTGCTCGTCTGCGATGCCAGCCTCTCCTCCGGATGGGGTGCAGCCTACTTTGCAGTGCAAGCGGCTGGGCGGCACTTCCTTGCGCCGCGCGGCATGGCTGGGTTGGGCTGGGGCGGCCCTGCCGCAATCGGCGTGCAGGCGGCGCTGGGAGATAGCGCGCGCGTCGTTTGCCTGGTTGGTGATGGCGCTTGGGGCTACTCGCTCACCGACGTTGAAAGCGCGGTGCGCCAGAACCTCCCCGTCGTCTTCATCGTACTGAACAACGGCATGCTGGCCTGGGTGCACCACAGCCTGGTGAAGAACGACAAAGTCATGTCGTCGGAATTCGCGCCGTGCGACTACGCCAAGGCGGCTGAAGCCTTCGGGGCGCTCGGCGTGCGCGTCCAGCGGGTGGCCGAGCTGGAAGGCGTACTGCAGGAGGCGCTGGCAGCGGGCAAACCAGTAGTCATCGATGTGCACTCCAGCCAGATGCTCTCGCCGGTGCTGGCGCCGCCATCGTGGATGCAGGGGAACGTGCCACGCTACTAGCGCGTCGCCGGAGAGTGGGTCTGAGCGACCGCTGGCATGCCTGATACGCCGCGATAACAGAAAACCCCTGGGCGGCTGCCCAGGGGTTACGTGGTAGCGGGGGCGGGATTCGAACCCGCGACCTTTGGGTTATGAGCCCAACGAGCTGCCGCTGCTCCACCCCGCGGTGGTGGTGAACCATCGAGAAGACAATCAACCGATCAGGAGTCTATCACAAACAACCGGGCGGATGTGGTGTGCGCGCAGCGGCCTCGCCTCCCACGCAGTTGCCCGCGCAGTACTCTCCGGCGCTGCCATGGGGCACGACCAGGTTCGGGATGGAGCTGGGTGGACTCTCGGCCACGCGCACACCGCATCCGCACGATCGCTTGAGACGACTTGTGAACGAAGGGACTACCGCTTACCCGTCCGGTTCCCGGTGGCATTCGCCACGGGGTCCGGAGACGAGACCGCATGTCCACGCTGTGAGTAAAAACTGTCCTCGACCATTAGTACGGCTAGGCTCCAGTCAGTTACCTGCAGTCCACCTGCCGCCTATCGACCCGGTGGTCTTCCGGGGGTCTTACTCTCTTC
>QEUZ01000015.1 GCA_003577355.1 Chloroflexota bacterium
GTGCTACGCGTTGGTCAGACGCACCATCGTATCGGTCCAGCCGCTTTCGCGCTCGGCGGCCAGCGCCGCGCGCCGGATCTTGCCGGCATCGTCACGCGGAAGCTGGGCGACGAATTCATAGGTCTTCGGCGCCTTATAGGCGGCCAGGCGTTCGCGTACATGCGCATCCAGCGCAGCCACGTCCGGCGCCGCGTCCAGGTGCGGCGGCTGAATAATCGCATGCACACGCTTGCCCCAATCGTCGTCCGGCACGCCGATGACCGCCACATCGTAGACCAGCGGATGCTCGATCAGAGCTGCTTCTACCTCGGCTGGGTAGACGTTCGCCCCGCCGGTGATGATGAGGTCAGTGCGCCGGTCGGCCAGGAAGAGATAGCCGTCGGCATCCACCCAGCCCATGTCGCCGACGCTGGTGAACCCATCGCTCGTCGTCTTGGCAGGGGGCGAGCCGATGTAGGCATAGGTTGGCTCCGGGTAATCGTGGCGACGCATGAAGATTTCGCCGACCTCGCCCGGCGGCAACTCGTTGCCGGCTTCATCGAGGATGCGCAGGTCGGTATCCTGCGGCCGTCCGACGCTACCGGGGTGCTCTAGCCACTCATCGCCCAGGATATCGGTGTGGCCCACCGCCTCGGACGAACCAAACGCCTCGTAGATCTTCGTCGGACCCAGGCGCTCGATCCAGAACCGTTTCAGCCACGGCGGGCAGGGGGCCGCAGTCAGGAAGAGCCGCTCGATGCTCG
Organism: Chloroflexota bacterium; assembly: GCA_003577355.1. Lineage (GTDB taxonomy): Bacteria > Chloroflexota > Chloroflexia > Thermomicrobiales > CFX8 > CFX8. The sequence continues at coordinate 744 of QEUZ01000015.1, forward strand.
AGAGGTCTCGCGTGTGGACATCTGGTTCAAGGTACATCCGGCGCAACATGGTGGGCGGGGTAAAGGCCCAGTTCACGCGGTAGCGTTCGATCAGCTCTAGCGCCAGTGCAGCATTGAAGCGCTCCATCAGCACCAGCGTCTGGTCGTAGAACAGCCCGAAGTTGCTCCAGGAGAACGGCGAATTGTGATAGAGCGGCCCAGCAACCAACTGCACCTGCCCTGGACGAAAGCCGGAGCGGTCGCGGTCGATAAACTCGTTCGGCACCCCCGCCCACGGCCGCGGGTCGACGATGATCTTTGGGCGCCCCGTCGAACCACCCGAGCCAATCGCCTTGCCGGGGTGCGGGATACGGTCGGGCAGCTCCGCCAAGGGCAGCGTCACCGTCGCGTCAAGCTCCGCCAGCGTCAACAACGGCCAGGCGACCTCCTGCCAATCGGCAACGACAAGCGCAGGCGCGCCGAGCTCCAGCATCGCGTCGCGCTCGCGCTGCGGCAGCGCCGCGCGCATCGGCAACACCAACGCGCCGAGCTTCCACGCGCCGTAGGTTGCGAAGAAGTGCTCCGGGCAGTTCGGCAGCCCTACGACGACCAACGATGCAGCATTGACCCCACGCGCCTCCATCGCCTGGGCTACCTGGTTGGAGCGCCTGTCCAGCTCGCGCCAATCGACCAGCCGCTCGGAGCCATCCACGCGCACAAAGATGATCGCCGTGCGCTCTGGATGCTGCTCCGCCAGCAACGCTACTTGCCGCCCATAGGAAACCAGCTCGGACATCGCTCCTCCCGTGACGCGTGACGAGTGACCAGTGACCAGTGACCAGTGACCAGTGCGTGATTGTGCGGGAGTTTACGGCCAACCGCGAGTAATGCGAGAGGAGTGCACACACCGAACACGGCGTCGAGTGTGCCAGTTTGGAGCAACCTTGCTGTTGGCGGCGACAACGCCGGACGCATACACTCTGCAGGCGGAACCAAAACGCTGCGCCAGGCGTTGTCGTTTCACCACCAGTGCCCCAGTCACCTTCACCACCTCATCCACTGGTCACTGGTCACTCGTCACTGGTCACTCGTCACTGGTCACTCAACCATGAACACATCCATGCTCATCGCCCGGCTCACGGTCTGGGTAGTTGCCATCAGTGTCATCGTCACCAGTGTTGTCACACTGGGGCTGTTTGTTGCCTTCGAGGACAAGGCGGAGCGCTACACAGCCGGCCGCCAACCGACGCTCTACTACGCTGCCGTCGGCGACGTCCTGCTGGATGACTATTCCCATGTCTTTGGCGTGGCGCATAACTCAGGCGACAGCCTGAGCGCAACGATGCGGGCATTTCAGTATGGCGCCGATGTCATCGAGATCGATGTCCTGGAGTACAACGGCGTACTCTACGCCGCGCATAATGCACCGTTGCCGCGCGTCGGGGGCCAGGTGTTCCGCGGCCCACGCCTGGATGATGCCTGGGCAATGGCATCGCGCGCCGAGGTCGTCAAGCTCGACCTGAAGCAGACCACGCCCAGCTTCACTGCGCGGCTGATCCAGTTCCTCAACGCACACCAGGAGCAAAAAACCATCGTCACCACAGGCGATGAAGCGACGCTGCGCGCGATCGCGGAAGGCGCGCCACACGTCTTCCGCCTATTGAGCATCGCCAGCGCCGAGCGGTTCGCGGCGTTGCAGTCCGATGAAGCGCTGCTGGCAGTGATTGACGGCGTGACGATCCAGCATACGTTGCTGAACGCAGAGACCGCCGCCTGGCTCAATGACCAGAGTCTGACGATCCTTGCCTGGACAGTGAATGACATTGAGCGTGTCAACGAGCTTGTCACCCTCGGCGTCGACGCCATTACGACCGACAACCTTGCGATTCTGGAGCTACTCGGCGGCTTCCGCAGGGACGAAGCACTGCTTGAGCGCGCGGCCAACCGGCGTGCGGGGGTCCATTAGCGTATCGTCGTGGCAGGTCAAGTGGCATCCGCAATGGATTGGGGCAGCGTTCGGAACGCACGCTGGCACGCGGGCGCTGCGGCTACAGCACCTTACGCAGCCGGGGAAAGAGCAGCCCAAGCCCGAACCCCAGCGCGCCGGCAACCAGCAGCGACCAGGCGAGCCGCGCCTCGGTGCGCCAGAGCAACAGGCGCACTTCAACAACAACAAAGTTCTCGGCAACGAAGACAACCAGGAGCGCCAACAACACCGCGAACAACGCCACCCGCAACGTCCAGCTGCGGCGTTCGCGCCGCTCCTCGGCCCCGTCCTGCATGCATGCCTCCTACGCTGGCCCCGGCCCGCAACGGCGGGATGATAGCCGCTTCCGCACGAGCCAATGACAGCGAGCGCGGAACATGCGACCATCTCAGGAGCAATGGTTCTACAGGAGAAGGGAACAGGTAGATGGCGATCCAGACTCTGCTGGCAGCGCGCATCTTCGATGGGAGCGGCGCGGACGCAATCGAAGACGGGTTTGTGCGCTTTGAAGACGGCAGGATCCGCGACATCGGCCGGAGAGCCGACCTCGGCTCGGCGGCGGCCGGCGCGCGCGACCTCGGCGATGCAACCATCCTGCCGGGGCTGATCAATATGCATACGCACCTCACCTGCTCCGGCAGTATGGACGTGCTCGGCGACGCGCTGAACGACTCGTACGAAGTCAAGATGATGCGTGCCGTTGAGAATGCCCGTGCCTCGCTCCTCTCCGGCGTTACGACCATTCGAGATTGCGGCACCCTCAACGACATCGTGTTCTCGATACGCGAAGCGTCGAAGCGGGGCCTGATCACAGCCCCGCATGTCTGGGCATCGGGCGAGGTGCTCACGTCGACCGGAGGGCACTGCTGGTTCTTCGGTGTCGAGTGCGACTCGAACGACGAGGTGCGCCGCGCGGTCCGTCGCCAGGTGAAGGCCGGCGCGGACTTTGTGAAGGTCATGTCCAGCGGCGGTGGCCTCACCCCCAACTCCAACCCCACAGCGTCCCAGTTCACCCGTGAGGACATGATCGCTATCGTCGAAGATTCCGCTCGGTTGGGGCGCTACGTAGCCTCACACTGCCACGGCACTGGCAGCGTCTACAACAGCGTCGCCGCCGGGGTGCGCACGATCGAGCACTGTTCCTTCTGGGAGCCGTCCGGCATCAATTACCACCAGGACGCCATCGACGGGGTGGTCGAGAAAGGCATCTACATTTGCCCAACGCTCGGGGTGGGCGAGCGCCTGCGCCAGGAGCAGCTTGCTGCCGGGGTTACCGACGCATATGGCCCGATGCGCACCGGCCGCATCGATAACTTGCGCCGGATGCACGCCAGCGGGGTCAAGTTCGTTTCCGGCAACGACGCGGGGATGGTCAAGACCGGCTTCGACGACTTCCAGCTGGATATCGAGCTCCTGGTGGAGCTGATCGGCCTCAGCCCGGCCGAGGCGATCCTCACTGCCACCGGCCAGGCTGCCGAAGCGCTCGGCAACGTCGATTTCGGGGTGCTGGCCCCCGGCAAGCGCGCGGACATCCTCGCCGTGCGCGGCAATGCCCTGCACGACGTCGGCGCGTTGCGCGACCTGCTGCTGGTCATCAAGTCCGGCCAGACCTTCGTCGACCGGGTGTGATGACGATGCACAACGGCCGGCTCGCGGGACGCACCGCCATCGTCACTGGCGCAGCGCGCGGCATCGGCGCGGCCGTCGCACTGGGGTTCGCGCGGGAGGGCGCCAACGTCGTCATCCATTATCGTGGCCACAGGCCCGAGGCGCTGGCGCTGGTGGAGAAGATCGAACGGGAAGGCGGGCAGGCGCTCGCCTTCCAGGCCGACCTGACCGAGCGCGGCAGCGCCGACGCGCTGGTTGCTGCTGCCGTCGAGCGCTTCGGCACGGTAGATATCCTGGTCAACAATGCCGGCTGGTTCCCGCGGCGGGCCTGGCACGAGATCAGCGACGACGAGTGGGACCAGATGCTGGCCGTCAACCTGAAGACCCAGTTCCTCTGCTGCCGGGCCGCTTACCCGCACATGCGCGCCCGGCGCTGGGGGCGCATGATCAACATCTCGTCCGTGACCTTCTGGAAGGGCCACGTCGGGCTGGCCCACTACGTCGCCGCCAAAGGGGGCATCATCGGCTTTACGCGCAGCGTCGCCCGCGAAGTGGGCCACGAAGGGATCACCGTCAACGCCGTCACACCCGGCGCCATCCTCACCGAAACGGAGTTCGAACTGTTCGGCGACAAGGAAGCAGAGACCTTCGCGAGCCTGCAGCAACTGCAAGCCATTCCCCGCCGAGGCATGCCCCAGGACCTCGTCGGCGTCTGCCTGTTCCTGGCCTCCGACGACAGCTCCTTCATCACCGGCCAGACGATCAACGTTGATGGTGGCTGGATGATGCACTGAACGACGAGCATATCGCCTCTGGCCGAAAGCGTTGATCGCTGGCGGCTTGTGCCATTCTGCGACCATGCCGGCTGCCACGTACAAACCTCCACATGACGCTCACCAGGAACCTGTGCACCGTCTACGCACCGCACACCAGCGCCGTGTGCGGGCATAGATTGCCGCCACACTGCGTTGCGAATTGCACGAGATGCCTCGGCCAGCGCTACAGGCACACGACACAAGAGAGGGAGCTTCATGAGCGATAGCCGCACAACGACGCGTTTCGGGTTGCGCAGCAGCCAGCATCACCGCACGTGGGCGCAGATCCGCGAGAACTTTCTCGCCGCCGATGCCTGGGGCTTTGAGAGCGCCTGGGTATTCGACCACATGATCCCGCTCTACGACCCACGCACCGGCCCCAACCTCGAAGGCTGGACACTGCTGGCCGCACTCGCCGAAGCCACCAAGCGGGTGCAGCTTGGGACGATGGTCACCGGCATTACCTATCGCAACCCAGCACTGCTGCTGAAGGAAGCCGTTACCGTTGACCATGTATCCAACGGGCGGGCGTTGCTCGGGGTCGGGGCAGCCTGGTTCGGCGGCGAACACGAAATGTTCGGGTTCGAGTTCCCCTCCGACGGTGTGCGGGTGAGCATGTTCGCCGAAGCGCTCGATATCTTCGCGCTCTTGCAATCGCAGGAACGCTCTACCTACTCCGGCAAGTACTACCAGCTGAAGGATGCGATCTTCGAGCCGAAGCCCATTCAACCGCGCTTGCCGGTCGTCATCGGCGGTAGTGGCGACCGGATGTTGCGGATCATCGCCCGCCATGCCGACCAGTGGGACAATAACTTCAGCGATGACGCCGAATACCGCGCACGCCTGGCCAAGCTCGAAGCCGCCTGTGCCAGGATCGGCCGCGACCCGCTGGACATCCGCCGCTCGACCACCCTTCCGGCAACGGCGCTCAAGGATGAATCCGCCCTGCGCGCTCGCCTGGACGAGCTGCGGGGACTCGGCATCACCGACTTCCTCTTCCATGCCCCTGATGATATCGACGACATGCGCGACCTCGCCGAGCGCATCATCCCTGAGCTGCGTCAGGCCTGGGCGGAGTAGTACTGGGTACGCGGCGTGCTCTATCGGCAGTCTCAGCGTTCGAAGCGCAGATATCCCGCCGGGGTGTCGGGGCTGATGGAGCACGGGCGACCATCGCTGGAGACATGATTGTGGTGAACGATACCTGCGCGGCCGCTACGGAGCCGGCACGGTTACCGACAATTGGGGTGATTGTTGGGAGTACGCGCCCAAACCGGTTCGCGGGCATCGCCGCAGATTGGATCGCCGAGCACCTGCGTGCCCGCGACGACGTACTGGTGCGGGTACTCGACCTTCGTGATTTCCCGATGCCGTTCTTCGAAGAGACGTACTCTCCAGCTGCTCCCGGTCGCGAGCCCTTTCAGAATGAACATGTCGCTCGTTGGAGGGGAGAGATCGGGGCAGCCGATGGCTTTGTCATCGTCACGCCAGAATACAATCGCAGCTACCCAGCGGTACTGAAGAATGCGCTCGATTACGTGTATGTCGAGTGGAACCGTAAGCCGGTGGGTTTCGTCGGCTACAGCGCAACTGGCGGGGTGCGGCCGGTCGAGCACCTGCGGCTCGCCGCAGTCGAGCTGCAGATGGCGCCGATCCGGCAGGCGGTGCATCTCCCGCGTGCGGTCATCGCGGCCTTCCGCAGCGGCGCGGGCGTCGAAGACGAGCTGCGGCAACACGACGCGTCCGCCACGGCCATGATCGACGAATTGCTCTGGTGGACCCGCGTCCTGCGGGCTGGCCGGAATGAACTGCCTGTCGCGAGGTGAATATCGAACGAGATTGACCGGCAGCGGTTAGTCCGACACCTGCGCCAGTTCGCGCCGGCGTTCGTCGAGCGAGGCGAGCAGCCGGCGCCGGCGCAGGCGCAACGTCGCGAGGTCACGCCGCAGGCGCTGCTCTTCACGGGCGATGTAGCGCTCCAAGTCGGTCGCGGAGCGCCGGCAGAGCTTGCCGAGGGTGCTATCCTCCAGCGCCTGCAACTGCCGGGTCAGTTCGCCCAGTTCGATCTCGCGTTCCGCCAGGCGCGCCCGCAGTGCACCGATATCGCGCACGAACGCGCCCTCGCCAGGACGTGACCAGATGAGCAACAGCCGGCGCAGGCCTTCCTCGTCCTTCGCTTCGTGCGCTTCGTTGGCCAGGCGCATCACCGCCTCACGCCGGGCGCGGTCGGCCGGGTCAGTTGCCAGGTCCGGGTGGATCAGCCGGGCAAGCGCAAGGTAGAGCTGGCGCAGGGAGATATGCTCGTCCCCGGTTGGGCGGCGGTTGAGCATCGTGCCGCGCCGTTCTTCGCGCTGCTGCCGCCAGCCAGCCCAGAATGCCGCTTCCTCGGCCCGCTCCACATGCTCTTCGTTGTCCAGTTCGCTGTCGGAAAGCGCCCTGCGCGAGAATGTCAGCCGCTCGAGACGCTGGTCCAAGCGCGCAACTTCTGCCGTCAGGCGTTCATCCTCACGACGCAACGCGCCGATGCGGTCATCAATCCGCCGGCGAATGCGCTGCTGTTCTGACTCCTCCGCGGTGATTCTGGCGCGCACAGCGGCGATATCGGCATCGCGGCGCGCAAGGTCGATGTCGAGCCGCACGCGCTCGAGCTCATCGACGAGGGCAGGGAGGGGGCGCACCGCCGCTTGTGCTGACTGGCCGGGTAAGACAGACGTTTCGACCTTCTCCGATCAACCCGATCATCGCACAATCGGCGAGTGTTCACGCGAACCGCGCTACCCAACCCCAAACGGGCAGTCGGCAATTGTACCGAGTCGTGAACGGACACTCCAACACGCTCAGCGCGCAACGTTGACGACCGTTGGAGCCGACACTACCCTTGCCGCACGATAGTGACGAAGGGTGGCAGCAACATGGCACGCATGAACGGTTGGCAAGCGTTGGTGGCCGGGCTGGAGGCGGAAGGGATCGCCGCCGTCTTTGGCCTTCCAGGTGACGCCAAGCATCTCTACGACCAGCTCTACGATGCGCGCAAGCTGCGCACGGTGCTCGTGCGCCACGAAACATCGGGCGTCTACATGGCGATGGCCTGGGCGCGCATCACCAACCAACCAGCTGTCGCGTTCGGTTGCCCCGGCCCGGGCGTCGCGAACATGGTCCCGGGCGTGCTTGAGGCGTGGTCCGGTTGCACACCCATGCTCGTGCTGGGGGTACGTGTCCCCACCCGCACCAACGGCATGGGCGCGTTTCAGGAGTGCGACCAGCTGGGGATGATGCGCCCGGTCACCAAGTGGGCCGCAACCATCGAACGCGCTGAGCGCACCAACTGGTATCTCCGGCGCGCGCTGACAATCGCCACCTCTGGCCAGCCCGGCCCGGTGTATCTGGAGTTCCCATCCGACCTTCCGCTTGAGCCGGTCGAGATGGATGCCTACCATCCAGCACCTCGTCGCCTCCGCCCAGCGCCGGACCCCGCCGCGATCGCCCAGGCGGCCGATCTGGTCGCCGCGGCTAAACGACCCCTCATTGTCTGCGGCGGCGGCGCCGTCCTCTCCGAGGCTGGTGATGCCCTGGCTGCGCTAGTCGATGCCTGGGGCATCCCGTTTCAGACGACTCCAGCGGGTCGTGGGGTGCTTGGCGAGCGACACCCGCTGGCCTGCGGCATGGTCGGGCTGTATCGCACCACCTTCCCACGCCAGCTCTATGAAGAGAGCGACCTGCTGATCACCGTCGGCTCGCGCATGGAAGAGTTCCAGTCGGGCAACTTCACCTTCTTCCCGCGTGACGCGCGCTTCATCCAGATCGATATTGAACCGTCGGAGCTTGGCCGGAACTGGCCGCCGGACTGCGCAATCCAGGCCGACGCCACGCTGGCCCTGCGGGCGCTGCATGCCGCGCTGCTGGAACGTGGCTACACCCGCGACGACGCGCGCGTAGCCGACATCGTGTCCCGCCGCGCCGATGCGATCGAGCAAGCGCGCAGCGACGCGCTGGCGGCGGACACATACAGCATGCCCTTAAAGGGGCGGCGGATCATGTCGGAGGTCAACCGCGTCTTCGGCGGCAACACGATTCTCGTGAACGAAAACGGCGGGCAGGACCTCTGGAGCTACTACTGGCCCTACTACCAGGTCTACGACGCAGGCTGTGTTGTCCCACCAGCAGAGCAAACAGTGATGGGCTACGGCGTCGTCGGAGCCATCGCCGCGAAAATGGCCCGGCCCGACCGGCAGGTCGTCTGCACCACCGGCGATAGCGCGTTCCAAATGGCAATGCACGAAGTCGCGACCGCTGTGCAGGAACGCGCGCCTGTCACCTGGGTTGTCACCAACGATGGCGCACTCGGCTGGCCGCGCTGGGGACAAACGACCGGCCTCGGCGGCCGCTATATCGCCACCGAGTACAACCCAGTGTTCGACTTCGTGGCCGTCGCCCGTGCTGGCGGCGCCGATGGCGTGCGCGTGGAGCAGGTCGATGACCTCGCGCCGGCGCTGGAACAGGCCCGTGCCGCCAACGCCGCCGGGGTCCCATTCGTCGTCGATTGCCCGGTCGACCCGAATGACCACCACGCCGAGTTCGATGCGTTCCACCGCATATCCGCCGTCGGCTGAGACCCGTTGGCAGGCCGGCGGAAGGGTGCATGCTGGTGGACAACGTGAAGGCAGAGATACCCAGCCAACGCTCGGCCGCGACCTATTCACGCTGGGACGGCGCTCAGGCGGTTACACCCTTGACGCCAGAGGACGTGCTGGAAGCGCTTGCTGATGGACTGCTCACCGGCAGCATCGAACAGGGGCTCGACCGCGCGCTCCACCGCGGGCTGCCAGACGACGCAGGCGGGGCCCTCGCCGGGCTGGACGCCCTCCGCGACCAGATGCGCGCAGAACGCAGGCGACTGGAGGAGTCGGACGACCTGCGGGACGCGCTGGAGCAACTGGCCGAACAACTGCGCAGGAGAAGCGGCGCAGCTGACCTCGACGCCGACGCATCGCACCTGCTGAGCGCCCTCGCTGCCCAGCCGGAGGTTGCCCGCCACGTTCTGGCCCGCGCCAGTGCAGCCACCCGCGACCTGCTAACGACACACCTCGAATCGCACAGCACAGTGCCGGCCCTCGACAGCGACGACCAGCTCGACGCCACCAGCCGGTTTGCTGGCGTAGCGCTGGATGCGATCGAGCGTCTGCACGCGCTGACGGCGCTGGAGGGGCGGGTGCGCAGGATCCGGCGCGTGGAAGACGTTGCCGATGTCGATCCCAGCCTCGTGCGGGCCCTGCTTGGCAGGGAGAGCGGCGACGCGCTGGAGCGTCTCGCGCGCTCCCTGCAAGGGTTCAGCCAATCCGGCTACGTGCGCAGTGTGGGACGACGCATGGAGCTTTCCGCCCGGGCCTTGCAACACATTGGCGATGAACTGCTCAGCGCCATCTTCAACCAGCTCATTGGGCGGAGCGACGGTGACCACCAGGCGAGTGGACGACCGCATGGCCACGACCTGAGCGGCGCCAGCCGCGCGTACCAGTTCGGCGACCCGCTCACACTCGACCTCAGCCGCACCGTCCTGCAGGCCGTGCGGCGCGGCGGTGGCACGCCGGTAGAGCTCGACCCTGCCGATTTCACGATCTTCGAGCGGGAGGAATCCGCGCGCGCTGCCACCGTGCTGGCAATCGACATCAGCCGCTCGATGGGTGAGCGCGGCTACCTGTTGGCTGCGAAGAAGCTTGCACTGGCGCTCTCGACGTTGGTGCGCGCGCGGTTCCCGCGTGACCGCCTGCTCCTGGTCGCGTTTTCCGACACCGCCCGCAGCGTTACGCCGGCCGACCTGCCCCGTCTCAGTTGGGACCGCTTCGGCTACGGCACGAACGTGCAGGATGCCTTGCGCCTGGCACGAAGCCTGTTGAGCACCCAGCGCGGTCAGCAGCGCGCGATCATCCTGCTCACCGACGGAGAGCCCACCGCACACCGCGATGACGCAGGCCAGGTGCACTTCAGCCACCCGGCAACGCAGGAAACCATCGCACGCACCTATGCCGAAGCGGAACGTTGCCGCCGCGACGGCATCAGCCTCTCGGTGTGCGTGCTCTCCGACCAGGCACAGGTCGTGCGGTTCGCCCAGGAATTGACACGCCGCGGCGCCGGCCACCTCATCAGCGCCCACCCAGACACCCTCGCCGCCTCCATCGTCCTCCAATATGGACGCGCGCGGCGCGCGACCTAACCCTGAAGCTCCCGGCTACCCCACCTCAGCGCCCGTCGTGTGCGAAATGTCACAGCGCAAGCTGCCCGCTCTGCTGATACTGGGGCTACGTCCCCCTTGACTGCGGGCGCACACCTGCTGGGACGCGCGCACACGGTAAGAAACGAGGTTCAAGCGACATGGCACCCATGCCGGCCCCTGCCCTGCGAGACATCGACTTCGACCGGCAGCCGTTTGTGCTCGCCTGGGAGCTGACGCGCGCCTGCAACCTGGCCTGCGTGCACTGCCGCGCCGAAGCACAGCTGCGCCGCGACCCACGCGAGCTGTCCACCCGTGAAGCGCTCGACGTGATCGACGAGATCGCCACGTTCGATATCCCACCGGTGCTGATCCTGACTGGGGGCGACCCGATGCGCCGCCCAGACCTGCTGGAGATCATCCGCTATGCGACATCACACGGGATCCGCTGCACCCTGACCCCTGCCGGCACGCCGCTGGCAAGCCTCGACCGGTTGCGCGCTGCGCAGGAGTCCGGTCTGTCGCGGGTCGCGATCAGCCTCGACGGCCCAACTGCACGCGTGCACGATGCGTTCCGCCGCGTCGACGGCTCTTTCGGTTGGACGCTGGCAATCGCCCGGCACGCGCGCGAACTGGGCCTGCCGCTCCAAGTCCATACCACGCTGTGCCGTCGCACGCTGGATGACCTGCCGGCGATGGCCGACCTGGCGGAAGAGCTCGGTGCCGTCGTCTGGGCGGTATTCTGCCTCGTGCCGACTGGTCGCGCACAGTTCAGCGACGAGATCACCACGCAAGAGTACGAAGATGCATTCACCTGGCTCATCGAGCGCAGCCGCTCGGCAAGCTGGGACCTGAAACTGACCGAGGGCTACCACTTCCGGCGCGTGCTGGCACAACATGCGGGCCGCCCAGCCTCCGGCCTCGGCTTCCAGAGCGGCGACGGCATTGGCCGTGCGCCGAAGGCAGTCAACTCCGGCGCCGGCTTTTGCTTCATCTCCCATACGGGCGACGTGTGTCCCAGCGGGTTCTTGCCAATCGCCACCGGCAACGTGCGCGAGCGCTCGGTCGTCGAGCTCTATCGCACGCATCCGGTCTTTCGCGCCTTACGCGACCCCGAGCAGCTCACCGGCAAGTGCGGGCGCTGTACATATCGCGCCATCTGCGGCGGTTCCCGCTCGCGCGCCTACGCCCACTATGGCGACTACCTCGCCTCCGACCCAGCCTGCCTCTGGGACCCAGGCGCCGTCGAGACTGCTACACTTCCCCGCGCCGGCAGCGCCGCGTAGCGCCGCTGCGGTTGCTGGCGGTTCCGCACGGGGGCGGATCGGGCCCGGTGGCTCGCGCGGTCTTCAAAACCGTTGTGGGGGGTGACGAGCCTCCCAGGTGGGTTCGACTCCCATGCGCCCTCGCCAGTTCCCGCTCAGCAAACCGCTGCTTACGACTCGCTGGCCGTGTTCACCATCCAATGTACCCCGAACTTGTCGCGGAATGAGCCGAAGTAACCGCCCCAGAACATCGGCTGGAGCGGCATTTCGATCTGGCCATCCTCTGAAAGTGCATTGAACAGGCGCTCAGCTTCGGCACGGGTATCCGGCTGCAGGCAGATGTGGACGTTATTGCCCTGGTTGATGGTAAAGCCCATCGACGCCGGTGCATCGGTGCCCATCAGGATATGCCCACCGAGGATCGGCAGCTGCACGTTGATGATCAGGTCTTTGTCTTCCTCACTTGGGCCAGGGTAACCATCGGGCACTGGTACATCTCGGTGCCGCATGATGCCGCCAACGTATTCCGTGCCGAAGACCGACTTGTAGAAGCTGAACGCCTCTTCCGTCTGGCGCTCGAAGTTCAAGTACGTGCTCGTGCTGCCCATGACAATCTCCTTCGTGGGATGACAACCCGGCACACGCCGGAGGCAATAGTGTACGTACACACCCTGGAGATTGCCAAATGCAGATTCTGGCATTAGCGATGGCGGCGCGAGGGTTGCGCCGAGCGTACCCAGAGCGTGACATGCGCTGGTTGCATCGTGTCGCTCACCGTCGAGCAGATATCGGCTCGCAGCGCGTCGAGGTCGGTCTGGTCGCGCAGGCGCGTGACAAACCCCTGGATCTCTGCTGCGGCATCGCACTTCCGGCAGTAGACGCGCCGGTCAACCGCCGCTTGCAGGCGGTTGCGTAAGGGGCGTGCCAGCGCGGCAACGGCCAGGGTAGTTGCGGCGTTCTCCACATCGGCGCCGCTGGTGAACGGGTCAAGCAGCGGATGCAGTGGTAAGACTCCAACGGGAGCGAGCATCTGTTGCGACGCCCGCCCCGTTTGGCCCGTCACTCGCGCATCGTCTGCGCAACAAACCAAGTTCGATGATGCTTCCCGATGCGCTGCTCTTCGTAGCGCACTCCGGTGCGATGCACACCGTCCCGAAGGCACATCCTCCGCCGCAGCTTGTATCTCGCGCCGTTCGCCAGTGTTCCAACCACCATCCACTGTCGGGTCAGGGTAGCTCGCTTCGTCTGCAAAGAGCGCTTACGATATCACGCGAGTGCTTCAGACATGGACGATCACCCCACTGGTCACTCGTCACTGGTCACTCGTCACTCGTCACTCCACTAGAACGCCGTCGGTTCTGGCGCTGCCGGGGCGGACGGAGCGGCTCCTGCCAGGCTGAACGGCGGGTATTTGTCGGTGATGAGCAGGAATGCGTAGGCTGCGACACGCCAGCCCCAACGCTCAACGCCGACGACGAAATTGAACAACCCGCGCGGATACCTGCCAGTAAACAGGATCGCAAACCAGGCGACAACAACGCAGATGAACGCCGCCAAGCCGAGAAAGATCAGGACGAAGTAGTGCGGGACTGCCAGGAGCCACTTCACCAGCGGAAGCCAGCGGTTGAGATCGGTTTGTGCGTTGGGATATTCGAAGTCCAAGCGGACTGCTTGCTCTTCATCGGTTGATGGGTACTCGTCGCGCAAGAGCGCCAGGTAGGTGGTGACACGCGCTGAAAAGCGTGAGAACTGCAGGTTCCAGTCGAACCACCAGCGCGGGTACTTCTGACGGAAGACAATCATCAGCAACGTTGGGAAAAACAGGATACCGCCGGCCGCAGCTGCGGTGTTTGTTTGCGTGTCGCCAAAGTCGGAGGTGCTCCAGCTCGCTCCTGAAATGGCGCTGAGCACGATGAGTATTGGAATCGCAACGAAGATCCGGAACGCCGTCGTGAGCCGGTTGAGGTTTCGGTCGGGGTACTCAACATCGAACTGCAGAGGGTAATCGGGCGCTGCCTGACTCATGGTGACGAACCTCCCGCATTCCACATCCTGCGAATGTGCCATGAACGAATCGACCCGTACCGCAGCCCCCCTTTCGCAAACGCCGGGTTCGCACTCAGCCGGCCAGCGGCTCTTCCCAGACAATCTCTCCGGCCACGACCGTCGCTTTGACTGGAATGTCCTTGATGCCCTCCGGGTCGGCGACGGGGTCGCCACCCAGCACGACCATATCAGCGTACTGCCCGGCGACAAGCGTCCCATGGTTATGTTCCTGGAACATCAGATAGGCGGAATCCGGCCCGAACCCACGCAGCGCCTGCTCGACGCTGACACGCTCGGTCTCGCCGATCTGCTGGCCGCTGGAGGTGCGCCGGTTCACTGCCAGCCAAATGCTCAGCAACGGGTCCACTTCGGTGACCGGGCAATCGGAGTGCAACCCCCAACGGATGCCGAGCGCCGTCATTGAGGCCAGCGGCTCCATGCGGAAAGCGCGCTCCGGGCCGAGGAAGCGCGAGATATGCCGATCGCCGAAGTACCACAGGTGGTTGGAGAACACGCTGGCCGTTACCCCCAGGCGCGCCATGCGTTCCAATTGGTCCTGCCGGGCCGTTTGGCAATGCTCGATGCGGTGGCGATGGTCGCTGCGCGGGTGCGCCGTAATGGCCGCCTCGTAGGCATCCAGGATGTCATCGATCGCGGCATCCCCGTTGCCATGGATGGCGATCTGCCGTCCCCGTGCGTGGTGGTAGACCACCTTCTCGGTGAGCACGGCTGGGTCGTAGATCTTCACCCCGTAGCGGTCGGGCGCATCGTAGTACGGCTGCGTCAGCGCCGCGGTGTAGGCCTGGATCGCGCCATCCTGGAGCATCTTCACCGGCCCAGCGAACAGCCGCCCCGGAGGGATGCCATATAACCCGCCCAGGTCGCCGGTCTGCCCCTCCAGCTCACCATCGTAAAGTTCCGGGGCGATCATCAGGTAGGCGCGGATCGGCAGCTCCCCGGCGGCGATTGCGGCCGCGTAGGCGTCGATTTCCTCGCGCTTGCCGATGAAGGCATCGTGGACCGCCGAGACGCCGGTCGGCAGGAACTGGTCTCGCGCGGCGTGGATCGCCGTGCGCATGCCAGCGGCGTCCATGGCGGGCATCACGCGTTGGACGATGCGCATGGCGTCTTCGGTCAGCACGCCGGTCGGGTCGCCGTGTTCATCGCGCAAGATCTCGCCGCCTGGGTCATCCGGTGTGTTCCGGTCCAGCCCAGCCAGCTCCAGCGCCATGCTGTTTGCTACGAGCGCGTGGTAGGAGATGTGAAAGATCACCGACGGGTGTTCGGGGGTGACTTCGTCCAGGTCGTGCCTGGTGGGGTGACGGTTCTCCGCCAGCAGGGTCTGGTCGTACCCCCGGCCAATTACCCAGCCGCCACGCTCGGTTTCCAGCGCCCGCTTGCGCAGCAGGTTTTGCAGGTCGCCGATCGACGCAACCTTGTCGGCCCGCACATCGACCTGGGTGAAGGCGATGCCAGCGAACAGGAAGTGGTTATGACTCTCGATGAAACCGGGTAGCACCGTCGCGCCACCCAGGTCCACTTCCCGCGCGCCGGCAGCCTGCCGGCGGAGCTCCGCTGCGTCTCCCACCGCCACGATCTTGCCGTCGCGCGCCAGCACAGCACTGGCCAGCGGGTTCGCTGGGTCGAGCGTCCGCACCGTCGCGTTCAGGAATACTGTGCCGCCGGTCGCCATTGCTACCTCCGCGTTCTCGTGCCTGAAAATGTCTCACCGGCGACATTCTCGCACGTTTCCGGGCAGTCACGGCTATACTGCTTGCCTGCTTTGGAAAGGACCCGTGAGACGATGGAACAGCGCACGTTGTTTGCCCCAGACAAGCCGACCGACCGGGCGCAGTCCCGCCAGATCGCGCTGGACGAGGTGCGCCTGGAGGTTGACGAAGTCCTGCCCCTGGCTGGCTACCCTGAGGAGCGCCTCTATGTCTTTACCGACGGCCGTGGTTTCATGGACATCTACCCCGGCGACCACTACGAGATCCGCCAGACGACCGCGCTGTGGACAACCCCACTGATCCCAACCGAAATCCGCAACACCGGCCCGCGCCCGTTGCATTTTGTCGTCTTCCGCATTGGCGATGTGCCATTGCCGGAGCAGCACGACGGCATGCTGACCTGGACCGCGGTTGGCGCCGACGGTAAGGCTGCGCCAGGCTCTGGCCAGAACACGGTGTACGTGTACGAAACCCGCCGCCACGAGGAAGGGTTGCACCTGCGGATCCACCTCATCCCGCTGCGGCGCGCCCAGCGCATGCACGACCCGGCCGAAATGCTGACGCTGCTGCCAGGTGGCTCGACCCAGCGCCACACTCACCCGGACATTGAGGAGAGCATCTACATCCTCTGCGGCAGCGGTCAAGCGCTCTGGAACGACACCTGGCTCGACATCGCACCCGGCGATGCCCTCTGCTACCCGCCACACGTCATCCGCAAAGTCACCAACACCGGCGACACCCCGCTCACCTACCTATGCGTATCGTGTGGGGTGATTAGTGAGTAGTGGCGAGTGACTAGTGACTAGTGGTTAGTGACTAGTGATGAGTAATGAAGGGTTGGCGGTGCATTCGTACGCGCAATCATCGCACTGAAACACTGATGCCCCACTAACCACTAGCCACTAACCACTCGTCACCCGCAACTGGCGCATGCGTGTGGCGGCGAGGGCGGTGAGAGTGGCAGCGATGAGGCAGGAGAAGGCGACGGCTTTCGGGGCGCTGAGGCTTTCGGCGGCCGCGCCGATGGCGAGCGCGCCGAACGGGGTGAAGCCGTTGGTGAGCATGTAGACCGACATGATCCGGCCGCGCAGGCGCGGGTCGGCAAGCAGCAGCAGCAGCGTGTTTGACAACGAGCCGAAGATCGAGCCGGTGAACCCTGCCAGGAAGAGGCCAACCATGCCCAACGCCGGATGCGGGCTGGCGGCGAACGACGCCACCGCCAGGCAGTAGACCACCGTCGTGGCCATCACGGCCAGGCCCTTGCGACGCACCCGGTCCATTGTCGCGGCGACGAGCGCCCCACTCAGTGCCCCGGTCCCACTGGCAGCCATCAGGATGCCGAGCCCACCTGCCCCGATCTCCCATACGTCACGCGCAAAGACGCTCATCAGCGTGATATATGGGAAGACGAAGATTGCGGGGATCGCTGTCAGGACAATCAGGCCGGCGATCGCGCCATGGCGGCGCACTTCGCGCAGGCCGTCCAGGATGCCGCCCGGCACACCACCGGCACGCCCATCGCGCTGTGGCCGCTCGATGCGTGCAGTCGCCAGCAGCGCAGAACCCACCGCGGCTGCCTGGACAATGAAGCAGGCCGCAACCCCAAACAGGCCGATGATGATCCCGGCGATCGATGGGCCGACGATCCGCATCGCATTGCCGGCCGCCGAGTTCAGCGACACCGCGTTGGCGAGATGCTCGCGGGGGACGAGCGCCGGCACGAATGTCTGGCGGATCATCTGGTTGATCGACATAATCGTGCCATTGAGTGCGGCGGCGACCAGCAGGTGCCAGGGTTCTGCCAACCCAGTGAGGATCAGCAGCGCCAACCCGGTCGCAACGAGCATCGAGCCCCACTGCGAGGCGATCAGTGCCTTCCGTTCGTCTGAGCGGTCGATCAACGCGCCGGCCGGCAGGGCTATCAGCAGAAACGGCACGCCGCTCGCGAACCCGATCATCCCAACCCAGAAGGCGGAGTCGGTGAGCTGCAGCATGTACCAACCGAGGGCAATTTGCTGCATCCACTGGCCCAACTGGGTTGCAACCGTACCCAGCCAGAGCAGCCGGTAGCCGTGATAGAGCCGGAGCGCGGTGAAGAGTGCGGCGGATCTCACCCGCGGTCTCCACCGTCTGGTGGAAGCGCGGGGTGCTGATCGCGTTGCGCAATCGCCCGCCACACCCGCTCCGCCGTCATCGGCATCGCCTGCAGGCGCACGCCGGTCGCGGCGTAGATGGCGTTGGCGAGCGCGGCAGCGGGTGGGATGATCGGCACTTCGCCAACGCCGCGCGCACCGAACGGCCCACGCGGGGCTGGGTTCTCAACGATCAGCGTCTCGATCTGGGGCACGTCTTGCCCATGTAACAGCGGGTAATCCATGAACGTTGCAGTCAGGAGCTGGCCATCGTCGTCATAGAGCATGCCTTCATTCAACCCCCAGCCGATCCCCTGGGCGACCGCGCCATGGATCTGGCCGTCGATCTCGGCTGGGTTGATCGCCCGCCCGACATCTTGCACGGCGACATAGCCGGTGACGCGCACCACCCCCGTCTCCCGGTCGACCTTCACCCGCGCCAGGTGGACGGCGCTGGTCGGCCCCTTCTGCGGGTTGGCGACGTTGCCATGGCCAAACACTGGCGCGTGGCGACTCCCGATTGCCACACTGCGCGCGTAGACCTCACGCAGGGTGAGCATCCGGTCCGGGGCGCCGCGCACGAAGACGTGCTCGTCGTCGATGTCCAGGTCGTCGCTCCCAACCTCTAGCGCCTCAGCGGCGATAGCCAGCACTTGTTGTCGCGCATCTCCGGCTGCCTGGACCACCGCATTCCCGACGGTATAGATGATCTTGCTCCCGCCGGTGACCCCCGAATGCGGCGCGGAATCGGTCGGCGCCGTCAGCACGCTAATGCGCTCCGGCGACACACCAAATACTTCGGCGGCGATCTGCGTCAGCCCGCCGGTCGTGCCAGTCAGGTCGATCGAACCGACGATGACGCTCAGCGTCCCATCCGGGTTGAGCCGCGCGCTGGCCGAGGCCGATTCGGTGGCCCCACGCATCATCCCGAGCGCGACTCCACACCCTTCATCCGGTCCGAGTGGCGCGTTCCAGAGCGGGTGGCTCTCGACCGCATCCAGCAACAACCGCGCATCGAACGGCGGCCAGATAGCGCCGTCTGCCATCGGGTCGCCCCCCACCGCGACGTTGCGCCGCCGCAGCTCCACCGCTGAGATGCCGAGCGCCTGCGCGACCTCATCGACGAGTGTTTCCAGCGCGAACGCGAGCTGCGGCAACCCCGGCGCGCGATAGGCGCCTGCCCCAGCCCGGTTCGTCGATACCTCGCGCGACACGATTGCCAGGTTTGCCACCCGATAGGTCGAGCCGGCCATCAGCCCAGCCAGCAGGTACGGCGAGTGCGAGAAGTAGCCGGTGTCGTAGGTCAGGTCAGCGCGTAACCCGGTGAAGGTTCCCTCGTCGTCGGCAGCGATGCCGACGCGCAACAGCGCCTCCGGCGCCGGAGTCGTGCCAGCGAAGTCCTGACGGCGGGTGAGGACAAGCGAGATCGGCCTGCCGAAGTGCAGCGCCAGCCACCCGGCCAGCGGTTCCAGCAGCGTGTACTTTGCGCCAAAGCCGCCACCGACCGTCGACGGCCGGATGACGACATCCGCCTCATTCAGGCGCAAGGCACGGGCCACCGCGGAGCGGATCATGAACTGCCCCTGCGTCGGTGTGAAGATCGTCAGCCGCCCGGTCGGATCACCGACTGCGATGACGGCGCGCGGCTCCAGGTATCCCTGGTGCACCCCTGCTGCGCGGAACTCGCGCTCGACCACCACCGCAGCCGACGCGAACGCAGCCTCGACATCCCCTCGGTGGTATTCGACCGTCCCGTTCACGTTCGGAACACCGTCGCGGACAGTGGGTGCGTCAGGTTCCAGTGCAGCCAGTGGGTGCGCAACGACCGGCAGCGGGTCGTAGTCGACCGTCACCAGGTCGGCAGCGCGCTCGGCAGTGGCAGCGTCCTCGGCCAGCACCACCGCGATTGGTTGCCCGACGTACGCGACACGCTGATGCGCCAGAAAAAAGCAGGCGCGGTCAGCAACCTCGTCGGCACGCGTCCATTCCGGCAGGTTCGCCGCTGTCACCACCGCGACGACCCCGGGTTCAGCGCAGGCCGCGCTCGTATCGATCCCGCGGATACGCGCCCGCGCCTGGGTACTCAAGACGAGGCCGCCGTGCAGAGTGCCAGCGTACCGGATGTCCGCGGTATATGTCTCGTGCCCAGTCAGTTTCGGCCGCGAGTCCGGCCGCTTCAGGCGTTTGCCGATCACGCGCATTGCTTGTCCTCGCCCCCGTTGACACCAGGGTCTTTGTCCACCCAGAATCCCCAGCACACTATAGCGCGAGAGGGAGGGAATGATGACGCAGACGATCTTCTTCCTCAGCCGGCTCAAGCCGGGAGCCGATGCGGCGGCCTACGAGGCCTGGGTCGAAGCGGTCGACTACCCCCGCGTGCGCACGATCGATGCGATCCTGGAATATGCCGTCCAGCGCATCGCCGCCGGGCCAATGGGCGAGAAACCCCCGTTCGACTACATCGAACGGGTCGTCGTCACCAGCGTGGAAGCCTACGAGAGCGAGCGCCGCAGCAAGCCTGGCAGGGAGGAATTCCTGGAGCAGATCGGAAGCTTTATCGAGATCCCGTATGCCTTCGTTGCATCGACCATCGGGGACGGCGCGAAACCATGACCCGGCCGCTGCGTTTGGGGTTGCTCTGCCTCGGCAGGCGGCCCGTGTCGCGGGTTGTCGAAATCGCTCGGCATGCAGAACGCGCAGGGTTCGACTACTTCTGGGTCCCGGATGAACGCTTCTTCCGCGAGGTCTACGCGCTCTGCACCGCCGTCGCTGGCGCGACCGTGCGCATGCTCATCGGGCCGTGTGTGACCGATCCCTACACCCGCCACCCCGCGCTGACGGCAATGGCAATCGCAACGCTCGACGAGCTCTCGGGCGGCCGTGCCATCCTGGGGCTCGGTGCGGGCATCTCCGGCTTTCACGAGCTGCAGCTTGGGCAGCCACAGCCGGCGCGGGCAGTTGCTGAAACAGCGGCGCTGGTCACCCAGCTCCTTAGTGGGGAACGGGTCACGTTCGAGGGCCGGGTCTTCTCGTTCCAGGGCAAGCTCGACTTCACACCGCCGCGCCCTGCCGTGCCGGTCTACATTGCGGCTGGTGGACCGCGCATGCTGGAAACAGCAGGGGAAGTTGCCGACGGCGTCATCATCGAAGGCTGCATGTCGGCGCCTGTCCTCGACGCGGCGATCGGACACGTCCGGCGCGGCGCGCGCAACGCCAACCGTGACATCGCCGAGGTGGATATCGTCGCCCGCATCGACACGGCCGTCGACGAGTCGCAGGAACGCGCCTACGCTGCCCTGCGTCCGCGCATTGCTCGCCACCTCGCCAACGCCGCCCCTGGCTTTGAGCGCTTCCTCGCGCGAGGGGTCGCCGTCCCGGACAACGTGCGTGCGCTGACAGCCGGAATCGGCTACACGCATGACCCTGCGCTGCTGGCGCCGATTGCGGCGCTTGTGACGCCGGAGATGATCGACGCCTTTTGCATCGCCGCAACACCCGACACACTGGGAGAGAAGATCGCGCCGCTCCTTGAACGCAACGTTACCCAACTGCTGATCAACCCGGTCACGCCGGACGACGTCGTCGAGCCGGTAATCGAGGCCGTCGCAGCCTGGCGCACCGCCACATTCGACGCACCGTGAGGCACTCCATGCGCACACTCCTCCTGGTCGCCTTGCTCACCAGCGCAACGGTTAGCTGCATCCGCGAGGGTGTTTCCGACGACGAGAAGGCACGAGCCATCGCCGCAGCATTGGCGGTGTACGAGCAACAGAAGCAAGCAGGCGTCGACTTCAGCGACGGGCCGTGCATTGCCGAGGAGGTCATCGACGACTGGTCAGTCGATATCGCCCACAACCCGCGGCAGGAGGTCGACAACAAACCGGAGAACCAGTGTCAGTACTACCGTGACGGCAAGACCCACCACTTCGTCGAGCTGACGCCAGAAGGAGAGCTGATCCGCGCGAAATAACCGCTGCAGAGGAGATTAGCGCGACTGACCAGGAGCACAACATGCCAAATTGGCATGAGTTCCAACGCACAGCACCGGACCTCGCCGCAGCCGGCGCGCGCCTGTTTGCGCGTGAAGGCATTGGCTGGCTGGCGACGTTGCGCAAGGACGGCGCACCGCGCCTGCACGCCATCGTGCCGCTCTTTGCCGCCGGGGAGGTTGGTGTGTTCATCCCGGCACACTCACCGAAGCGCCTCGACCTGCAGCGTGACCCTCGCTACGTCCTGCACGCACCCCTCGGCCCCCATGACGAGGAGTTCTCGATCGACGGAACAGCCCGCCGCATTGACGACGACGGCACACGCACCGCGCTAGCCGCCGTCGCCGGACATGTCATCCGTGACACCGATGTGTTGTTCGTCTTCGACATCTCCCGCTGTCTATGGGCCATTTGGGAGCATACCGGCACGCCAGACATTCGTGTGCAGCGCAGTGTCCTGCTGTTATGTACGGTTCCAGTTCGTCGGCAGGCGCAGCCCAATGACGATCCGGTCGCCCTGCTCCGTTGGGGACTGGAGCAAACGATGGGGGTTGCAGGCCAATTATTCTGCGCGCACCCGTGGAATCACGTCGTGGACATAGCGGTCCAGGTTGGCAGCTAGGCGGGCGTCATCGACTCCGGCCAAATGCAGGTTGGCCAGGAAGACATCGGCGTTGAGCGCCCGCAGCGTCGCAGCGATCTCGCGCGCGACGGTGGCCGGCCCGCCTGCGACGACTGTCTGCTGCTCCAGCAAGCGGGCGCGTTGGCCATCCGCCTCATCCGCTGTCAGCACATTGCCCACCGGCTCTGTCGTCAGTGCCGGGTTTGCGCGCAACTGCTCACTCACCCGCACCAGGTCGCCAACCATCTCCTCACGCGCGGTGGCATCGTCGGCTGCGATGTAGACGTTGCGCATGACAGCAAGCCGGGCGCCGGAGCCTTCGCCACGCGCAGCCGCAAACGCAGTAGCAGGCGCTTGCAAGGCGCTATCCGGTTGGAAGCCAAGCGCCAGGTTCAACCCGGTCCTGCCAGCCCAGGTTGCGATGGTGGGGTCGTTACCGGCGAACCAGAGCGGCGGATGCGGCCGTTGCGCTGGTGGGTCGACCAGGACATCGCGCAGGTGGAACATGGCGCCGTCGTGGCTGAACGGCTCGCCGCGCCAGGCGGTGCGCATGACGCTCAACGCTTCCAGAAAGATCGCGCGACGGTGCTCGGCAGGGATGCCGAGCGCCGCGATCTCCTGTGGGCGGTGCCCCAGCCCAATGCCAACCTCCAGCCGGCCGCCAGTCAGGTGGTCGAGTGTGCTGATCTGCTCTGCCAGCAGCACCGGGTTGTGCATCGCCAACGTCCAGGCCAACACCCCGAGCCGCGCATGGGACGTTGTCCCCGCCAGCGCCGCCAGCAAGAGTGCCGGAGTCGCGGCGCGATACAGCGGCATGAAATGCCGCTCGGCAAAGAAGATGTAGTCCAACCCGAGCGCATCGGCGCGCCGTGCCCGTTC
>QEUZ01000016.1 GCA_003577355.1 Chloroflexota bacterium
GATGCGTTGGCCGCGCACGCGTCGACGCGCGAGCGGCTGCCGATCCTTGAGGCGTTCTATCAGGAAATCTTCAACCGCACCGGGCCAGTTACCAGTGTGTTGGATATCGGCTGCGGCCTGAACCCCCTGGCGATCCCCTGGATGGCACTGCGGCCAGCTGCGCACTACCTGGCGCTGGATATCGACCTCGAGCTTGTGGCCTTTCTCGACACCGCCCTCTCGGTATTCGACGTGCGCGGGCAAGCGCGGGTCAGCGACGTGGTTGCCGAGACGCCGCCGGAGGTCTGCGACCTTGCATTGCTCCTGAAGACGGTGCCATGCCTGGAGCAGCAGCGAGCCGGTGTCGGGCGCGCTCTGCTGGCCGGGCTCAACGCGCGCTGGGTCGTCGTGACCTACCCGACGCGCTCACTTGGCGGGCACAGTAAGGGCATGGCGCGGACGTACCGGGAGTCGTTCGCGCGCCTCGCTGCGGGCACGCCGTGGCGCTGGGAGGCGTTCGAGCTGCCCGGCGAACTGGGGTTTGTTGTCAACAAACATGCAGGTATTGAAACGCGCGCTGGGCTGGAGTAATTGCGATCATTGCTGCAGCGCGCTGCGCAGGCGCTGGAGCTCCAGACGATAGCCGTCTTCCGGGGTTATCGCTTGATACGTCTTGGGCCGCTCGCCGTTGGCCAGGTGGAACTTGCGGAAGGCCAGCTCGGCAGCGGCTTGGAAGAATGCCTGCTGCAGGCGTTTGCGCTTTCTTCCTCCCCGCCTTCGCGCGTCGCGCAGTGTCCTGCGGCGCGTGCGTTCATCAGTGAGCGCCTGGTATTCCGCCTGGCTGAGGTATCCATCGGCCACCTCGCCGCGGAGGTACTCGCGCAGGATTGTCTGCTCGCGTCGCAGTGCGACACGCCAGATCACCAGCACCACGATCAACCCCAGCACGAAGAACCCCAGCGCCGCCAGGAACGCTGCGGCGGTGCCGCCGTAGGAGAGCAGGCCGTTCCATAACCCGTGTTGGAACATCGCCAGCCACCACGCCAGGATCGGCACAACGAACCGCGCGGCGCCCCTGCCGTGCCGGCTGCGCCCCCAGCCGATCGCCGCCCCGGTCAGGCCGGTCCACATGGCGTGGCCGAACATGCCGGTGATCGTGCGGATGAAGACCAGCACCCCGAAGCTGAAGGCCCCCTCCTGCAACAGGGTGACGCTGAAGTACATGATGTTTTCGGTCATCGCGAAACCCAGGCCAACCAGCGCGCCGTAGACCAGGCCATCCAGCGTGTTGTCGAACTCATCACGAAAGATCAGCACCAGGAGGAGCAGCGCTAACCCCTTGAGGGTCTCCTCGACGACCGGCGCGACAAACGTCGCAGTGATGCGGTTGGCGGCGTCCGGCCCGACCGCTGCTCCGGCGAACCCGTACCCGATGGCGTTGAGGATGCCAGCCCCCAGGGTGGCGAAGAGCGCGCCCCAAAAGAACGTGGCCAGCACAGTGCGCCGCGGTTCGCGCTCGTACCGGTCCAACCGCAGCACCAGCCGGGTGTAGAACCAGGCCGGGACAATTGCCGCTAACGAGGACAACAGCAGTGCGACGATGTTTGGCGCGTTGAGGAACAGCAACACCGCGTTGCAGATGAGCAGTGTGACGGCAGCCATGCCCAGGAGGACCCCCAGGACAATGCGCCGGTCGCGCTGCATGCGCCTGCCGCCCGGCAGGGTTGCCGGCGGCAGGAGGCGCCTCCCACAACTGGTGCAGAAGCGCGCCCCTTCGGGGTTGGCAGCCTGACAGTATGGGCACGTCACCGGCGGGCAGTGTCCTCTCGACATGCGCGGTCAGCATAATCGTACTGGCATTTTGTACCGGCGGCAGGCTGGGCGCCATCTGCGCGCGGACTCGCCCCGCTTGACGCTCCTGGTGCGGCCCGCTACGATCCGCCCGCCACGCGCACAACCCCGCGTGGCCGGGGGTTTTGCCATGCCAGTGTCCGTGACCAGCTCACAACTCATCTTCGATGCGCTCAAGGCGTGCGATGTGCGCATCGTCTCGGCGTTGCCGGAAACCTGGCTCGTGCACCTGATCCGCATGGCCGAGGATGACCCAGAGGTCACTCTGGTGCGGCTGGCCAAGGAGGAAGAAGGGGTCGGCATCTCGGCCGGCGCGCACCTGGCCGGCGTGAAGTCGGCCATGCTGATGCAGAACCACGGCTTCCTGGCCAGCATCAACGGCATCGTCTCTCTGGCGCATCTCTACAAGATCCCGTTGCTGATGCTGATCAGCTACCGTGGCGAGTTTGGGGAACGCGACCCGTGGCAGACGCAGGGTGGCGGTGCAACCGTGCCGCTACTGGATGCGCTCGGCATCCCCTGGGAACGCCTCGACAACCCCGACCACGTCGCTTCGAAGATCCGCAAGGCACAGACGCTGGCCGATTCCGCGCTCAAGCCGGTCGCGCTGCTGCTCTGCCGCGACCTGATGTGGGAGGAGTAGGCGGTGGAGCCGATGCTGCGTATCGACGCACTGCGGGCAATCCACGAACGCCTGGCCGACTGCGTGGTCGTGACGATCATGGGGGCCGCGGCAGCGGAGTTGCAGGAGGTCGGCCACCGACCCAACCACTTCTATTTGCAACACGCCATGGGGCTGGCCTCGTCGATGGGGTTGGGCATCGCCCTTGCCCGGCCAGAGCTGCCAGTTGTCGTGCTCGACGGCGATGGTTCGGTGCTGATGAACCTGGGTGGCCTCACCACCCTCGCTCGCTACCGGCCGCGTAACCTGACGCACATTGTCTTTGATAACGAGAGCCTGCTCTCGGTCGGCGGCTTCCCGACGGCGACCTCCACCGGCAGCGACATCGCGGCAATTGCCGCCGCAGCCGGTGTGCCGCACACGTCGACCGTCCGCACATTGAGCGACTTCGCCCGCGCTGTGGACGACGCGCTCGAACGCAACGACCTGACGACGATCGTTGCCAAGGTCGCCGCCGTCGGCCCGCGCGGGTTCGTTACCGACCTGGCCCTGCTGGAGAACCGCTTCGAGTTCGCGCGTTACCTGCGTGCTCGCCGGGCAAGCGCCCCGGCCGGCTGAACGCAGCGGAAAGGACCACGCCGATGTCCGCAACCCTCGCCGCCCTCGTTGCCGACCTGGCTGCCGGTCGCTTGCGGGTGGTTGACCTCACCCAGCCGCTCGGCCCGGCGACGCCGGTGATCGAGCTACCGCCGATCTTCGGCGCGTCACCCCCGTACAGCGAGGAGGTTATCTCGCGCTACGATGCCCAGGGGCCGGGCTGGTACTGGAAAACGATCCATCTGGGCGAGCACACCGGCACCCACTTCGATGCGCCGGTGCACTGGGTCACCGGCAAGGACCTACCGAACAACACGACCGATACCATCCCAGTTGAGCGGTTCATCGGCCCAGCCTGCGTCATCGACGTGACGGCCGAATGCGTCCTTGACCCCGACTACCTGCTGGAACCGGAGCATATCCTCGCCTGGGAGGCGACGCACGGCAGGATCCCCGCCGGGGCCTGGGTGCTGCTGCAGACCGGCTGGAGCAAGCGCAGCGACCCGGCCGAGTTCTTCAACGCCGACGAGAACGGCCCACACACCCCTGGGTTCAGCAAAGCCGCGTCGGAGTTGCTGGCCTACGAGCGCGACATCCTCGGCGTGGGGGTGGAGACGGTCGGCACCGATGCTGGCCAGGCTGGCGGCTTCGACCCGCCCTTTCCCAACCACACCATCATGCACGGGGCCGGGAAGTTTGGCCTGGCCAGCCTGACCAACCTCGACCAGTTGCCGCCCACCGGCGCCATCGTCATCGCCGCCCCGCTCAAGATCGTCGATGGTAGCGGCAGCCCGGTGCGGGTGCTGGCGATCACTGAGTGACGCCACGTGGCTATCGCGCGTGCGTTGCTGGGCAGGACAAGGTTGCCCCAGGGGGCCGCAGGGTTGGCGTGCCAACCGCTCGCGGTCTATCCTGACCGTGACTCGTGCCTCGTGGCCCGATGGACGTGAGAGGGTCGTCCGATGCAGGCGCCCCAACCGCAGGCAAGCCAGGTTCCGGCAATTGAGCTGCGTGGGCTGACGA
Organism: Chloroflexota bacterium; assembly: GCA_003577355.1. Taxonomy (GTDB): domain Bacteria; phylum Chloroflexota; class Chloroflexia; order Thermomicrobiales; family CFX8; genus CFX8. The sequence continues at coordinate 4,073 of QEUZ01000016.1, forward strand.
AGCGCTTCAAGGAGTTCACCGCAGTCGACGCGCTCACCTTCAGCGTGCCATCCGGCTCGATCTACGGCTTCCTTGGGCCGAATGGCGCTGGCAAAACAACAACCATCGGCATGCTCCTCGGTCTGACTCCCCCAGACGCCGGTTCGGCGCTGATCTTCGGCCACGATAGCGCGCGCGAGCTACCGGCGGTGCTGGCGCGCACCGGCGCGCTATTGGAGCGCCCGAGCTTCTACCCCTACCTGAGCGGCCGGCGCAACCTGGCCCTGCTGGCGCGCGTCGCGGGCATCAACGACGCGAACGTGATCGAACACGCCTTGCAGCAGGTGGGCCTGACCGAGCGGGCCGACGCGACCTTCAATGGCTATTCCCAGGGCATGCGCCAGCGGCTGGGCCTGGCAGCGGCGCTCATTACCGAGCCGGACCTGCTCATTCTCGACGAACCAACGAACGGGCTGGACCCGGCCGGGCAGCGGGAGATCCAGGCGCTGCTGCGTGAGATCGCCGCGGCTGGGCGCACGGTCTTCGTCTCCAGCCACCTGCTGCACGAGGTCCAGGAGCTGTGCAGCCACGTCGCGATCATCGACCACGGCAAGCTGGTCGCAGCCGGCCCGCTGGCCGAGATCCTGGCCAGTGGCGAGCGGCTGCTGCTGCGGGTGGACCGCCCGGACGAGGCTGCCGCGCTGCTGCGCGGGCTGCCCGCCGTACGCGATGTCGTGCTCAGCGACGGCCGGTTGGTGGTCGATGCTCCCAGCGAGCGGGCCGCCGACCTGAACCGGGCGCTGGTGCAGGCCGGCTTCGCCGTCAGCGAGCTGCGGCCGCGCGAGGGCGAGCTGGAGGAGCGCTTCCTGGCGCTCACCCGCCACGAGGCGAGTGCGGAAGGAGCCTGACGTGGCATCGACCGGGACACTGCTGCGGGTCGAGATCGTCAAGCTGCTGCGCCGCCCAATGACCTGGATCCTCGCGCTGATCTATGCCGCGATCCTGGGGATGCTCTACCTCACCTATATCGTGCTGCTGGCCAGTGGCGACATTGAGGGCATGAACAAGCAGGACCTGAAGGACCTGATCTACCTGCCGGATGGCCTGGCCTTCGGCGTCAGCCTGGCGACGAGCGTCGGGACAATGGTGCTGATCATCCTGGCAGCGGGCAGCTTCGGCAGCGAGTTCAACTGGGGCACGATCCGCACAATGCTGCTGATGCGCGCCGACCGGACGCGGCTCTTCATCGCCAAGTTCAGCGTGGTCCTGGCCCTCGGTCTGTTGACAATCGTCGTTGGCACAGCTGGTTCGGTCGCAGGCGCAGTGATCGCCGGCATGGCCGGCGGCGGTGGGCCGGCCACCAGCGAGTGGCTCACCTCCGCCTTCGTCCAGGATGCGCTGCTCTACGCGCTGCGCGCCTGGGTGAGCCTGGCCATCTGGGCGCTGATCGCAGCCAGCGTCGCGATCCTCACCCACTCCCTGGGCGTGAGCATCGGCATCACGCTGGCAGCCTACCTGATCGGCGACATCCTGACCTCGCTGCTGGCAGCGGCCGGCCGCGCTGGCGAGTACGCCTCGCGCCTGTTCCCGAACACCGGCATCAACGCCCTGCTGGCGCTAAACAGCAGCGACGCCCCGACGTACGTGACGACCGACTACCTCTGGATCGCCGCGAACCTGCTCATCTACACCACGCTCTTCGCCGCCCTCGCCCTGACCCGCTTCCGCACGATGAACATCATGGCAGCGACATCAGCCGGCTAGCGGCACGAGACCACCCCCACCTCAGCAGGCGTAGACCTTCAGGACCTCGTCGCCATAGTGGTTGATGATCTTGACCGCGATCTTGCCAGTGGCGGGGCGTGGGAACGGGCGGCTGGTGGTGCGGTAGAGCGCGGCCCAGGCGGCCTCGTCGATCTCGGCGCGCAGGGCGCGTTTGAGCTTATCGTACGGCTCGTCTGCGCCGGTGAAGTAGGCATGGCGCACGATGAAGGCTTCGCCGTCGTAGTCGCTGTCGATGAACCAGCAGGCGATCTCGTCGGTCGAGCTGGAGCGGATTTCGCCAGTGGTGGGGTCGTAGATGTCGACGCCGCGTACCTCGACGGTGATTTGGCCGTCCGGCTCGTTGCGGATGGCGAGGTCCGGCTCGCCGAAGACCATGAAGAGGTTGCCAGCGCCGGTGGCCTTCAGCAATGACTCGCCCATGGCGAGGTCCGGGTTCATCCTGGCCAGCATGACCGGCAGCTTGCCGTACTGGCGCGTCTCCTCGGCGACGAAGCCATCGCCGCGTGGTGGGCGAGGTTGCGGGGCGAACTCCTTGGCGGTCTCGTTGGCGCTGGCGTCGAAGGCGAAGCCGCAGATGACGAGCAGGTCAAACCCGGCGCCCCGCAGCGCCTCGCGGGCCGCGCCCCTAATCCACTCCTGGCCAACGGTGCCGTGCTCCGGGCCGATCGAGATGGCCACCCGTTGCAGCCGGCCATCGGCGGCGCTGTACTCGCCCAGCGCCTGGATCCACTCGCCGGAGTAGGGCTCCAGCCGCTCGAACTTCAGGCGTTCCTCGCGCACCGTGTTCTGCACCCCGGCACGGCGCAGGTTGTCGAGGATCATCGGCACGAACCCGCCACCGCTCGCCTCGCCGTCGCGCCGGCCGTTCGCCTCGGCCGCCGGGCGCTCCTCGTCGGTCGAGAGGATGCGGTGCGGCGAGAGGCTTTCCACGGTGAACGGCCCGGTCACCCGCACGCGCTTGCTGTCCTCGTAGGGCTGGTCGTAGAGGATCTCGGTATCGGCGTGCCGGGCGATCGAGGCGTCGATCTCGCGCTGCCGCTCGCGCCGACCGGCCCACCAGCGCGCCAGCATCTCGGCTGCCTGCGCGTCTGCGCCCTCGTCCAGCGCGCGCGGGACCTCCCACTCCTCCCAGGCGGTCCCCAGCCGCCGGTTGAGCTCCGCCCGCAGCGGGTCGAGCGTTGCCTGGTGGCGGGCGTAGATCGTGTCGATCTCCGCGTTGTTGGCGATCGAGCCGAGCGTGATGTGTGGGACGCGTTTGTAGACGAAGCCTTTGCGGACATCGTGCATCGGCGCAGTTGTTGGGTCGGCAGCGATGCCGCTGATCTCGCGTTCCTTCGTCCGCCCCTCCTCGGAATCCGCTAGCAGGTAGTAGGGGAACTTTGCGGACATGATGCGCGTCCGAGCCAGCGCCAGCGCTACACGGGACGTGTCGATGGTGATCCAACGCCGTCCCCACTGTTCGGCGACGTAGGCTGTGGTGCCACTGCCGCAGGTTGGGTCTAGGACGAGGTCGCCTGGGTCGGTGGTCATGAGGATGCAGCGTTCAATGACGGTAGGAAGTGTCTGGACAACGTAGTGTCGATCGGCAGCAAATCCACTTGTCTGGGTATCTGTCCACACATTCGTGTAAGGGGTGACCGGATAGTCAGAGAGGTAGTTGACCATGCGAAGGGTACTTCCTACACCGATGAAGCGATCTGCACGGGCGATACGATCCATTCCATTGCTGGTCGTCTTCCAGTGGCTGTTTGGCGAAGGCTGGTAGTTGCGCCCCTGCCACGTGAATGCCCGGTCGGTAGCTGAGGGGCCCATTGAAACAAGTGGGTAGAGCTGAAATACGCTTCCAACTATCGATACCATCCCGCGAGCTTCGTCACTGGTCATGGGTCGTCGCTGGCCCTCATTAACTTCCACCCAGTTGTACTGAGTCGCCCCGTCTTCTCCTGGTTTCTTGAAGAACTGAAGACGCCGAAAGCGAATGCTGTCGAACTTCTTTGCATACCACAGAAGATAGTCAGAAACATTGGCGAGTTCGCTGCTACTTTGTCCGCCCGTCTTCTTGAAGGTGATCTGGCTTACGAAGTTCTCGCTCCCAAAGACCTCGTCCAGCAGGCAACGAACCAGATGAACATTCTCATCACCAATTTGGACGAAGACGCTCCCGGAATCTGTCAGTAGTTCACGAGCAATGACAAGCCGATCTCGCAGGTACGCAAGATACGAGTGAATGCCGTACTGCCACGTATCGCGGAATGCCCGAATCTGCTCCGGCTGCCGCGTCATCTCCTCGACACGACCATCGCGAACATCACGTTTGCGCGTCGAAACCTGCCAGTTGGAGCCGAACCTGATGCCGTAGGGCGGGTCGATGTAGATCGTCTGGACCTTGCCCTTCAGCCCTTCCTTCTCGGCCAGCGAGGCCATCACCAGCAGGGAATCGCCCAGGATCATGCGGTTAGCCCACTTGTCCTCGTGGTGGTAGAAGTCGACCAGGTCGTTGAAGGGCAGGTCGCTCTCGACCGAGGCGAAGAGGTTGAGCTGTTCGACGGCCGGCCGCGCGCCGCTGGCCGAGCGGCGCAGGTCCTCGATCAGCGCGTGGGGGTCGATCTTCTCCTGGATGTAGATCGGCACGGCCTGCACGGCCAGGTCGGCGGCGTCCTGCTCGTCCTTGCCCTTCCAGACCAGTTGCGGGTCGAGCGATGGGTCGCGGGGGTAGAGCAGGGTTTTGGGGGCGCGCTCGTCGTCGGCCACGAACTCGCGCAGTTCCTCCGTCGGGATGTTCGCGCGGGTGTCCTGGTGGCGCAGGGCGTCGATGGGGGTCTGGGCGGCGGGCTTGCGGGGTGCGCGCGGCATGTGCGGCGGCTCCTTACGTGTGGGTGGCGGCTCGTGCGTCATGTTGGCTGCGTGCGCGGCGGTCGGCGGGGTGTGCGGCGTTGCGACGCCGCTGGGCGAATGCAATTCGCCCGTACCATAGGACTTTGGCTGGGTCGATGTGCGCGTGTTCTACTGATGCAGGGGCCGAACCTGTGGATGTCCAGCCGCGTGGGCCACCCATATCCGTCCTATGGTAGGGGCGAATTGCATTCGCCCGGCCGCCCACACGCGGCACGTTAGGCGGGAGGGTCGTCATATGCCTCCGAGCGCTGCCCGTGTTCGCGCGCCGATTCCAGCCACGGCCGTTGTGCTATCAGTACCTCGGCCGGGGCTTCGTTCGGAGTTTCGCCGAACGTGGAGCAATACTGCAAATCCGGGATATCGGCGATAGACGCTTCATCCTCGTCGCTGTAGACGATGTTGATGTGGTAGCGCTCGTCAGTCATACGGCGCGCTCCGGTTCCTCGGGAAATTCGGCGGTGAGGATGCGCTTCATTTCGGCGCGCAACGCTGGCGCATCCACTGTCGCTGCATCCCAGACACGTGTCCAGGAAATGCCGAAGTAGCGGTGGATAGCCAGATTGCGAAACGCGACGACCCGTCCCCAAGGAACTTGTGGGTAACGCGTTTGGATGTCGCTGGGGATATGGTTGGCGGCCTCACCGATCCAGAGCAATTTCAGTAGCACCGCACTGCGAATCACATCGGTCGAAATGAACATCTCGGTAGTGACACCCGCGCAAAGGTCCTCTATCTCCCCGACGAACTGGACGATGTCGCGCAGGTAGTCCTCAGTACGTTGCTCGTCACGCCGCATAGATCACCCGCAACTGGGGCAACACGCGCGCCGCGAAGCGTGGGCGCATACCGTCCTTGGAGATGAGGTCGACTGAGCGGCCGAGCAACCCTGCCAGTTCCTCCTGCAAATCGAGGTATCCGATGAACCCGATACGTGCGTCCGGTTCGAACTCGACCAGCACGTCGACATCGCTATCGTCACGGAAGTCGTCGCGCAGGACGGAGCCGAACAGCGCCAGCTCGCGCACGTGGTAGCGCCGGCAGATATCCGCGAGTTGTGCTTCGTCGATCTCGATACGGTCCAGCACGTTCATGGCGACTCCAGCGTTGCGGGTTGGGCGGCCAGCGTTGCCCGAATTGTATGCCCGGCATCCCACGGGTCGCTGACCTCGACGAAGGCCCAGCGGCCATAGCCGCCGTGGTTGTTGACGGCGGGCACCCACAGGTTGCGCGCGGTGGAGACCTTCGCCGCTTTGTCCGCCTTGGCCGCGCCGCTGACTTCCACGATCAGGTTCAGCAGATCGTGCGGGCCGTGGCCGTCGTCGATACGGGCGATGAAGTCGGGGATGTAGCCGCGTTCGTTGCCCTGGTGGGAGTAGGGGATGACGAAGCCGAGGTTCTGGTTCTTGACGTAGCAGACGACCTCCGGCAGTTCCTCCTGCGTCTGGGCCATTTTCTGCTCCCACGAGCCGGTGTCGGCTACGACGTGCGAAATGTGGCACTTGGCCGGGTCGGTCACGTAGACCGGCTTGGTCGTGTCGAAGTCGACGTAGCGGGTCGAGCCGAGGGTGTCGAAGGGACGTAGGATCGGCTTGAGGCGCAATGCGCTCCGCGCCGGGGTGAAGAGCGCCTGGGCAACCTTCTCCGAGGCGGCGTGCAGCGGCTCGGTGAGCAGGAGCATCTGGACGAACATGTTGTCCTTCAGCGTCAGGCATTCGTCCAGCCAGCGGCGGCAGATGTTGAGCAATTGTGGGAAAAGCCAGGGTTTCAGGTTGTCATTGTCGTCGCGCAGGGCGCGTTCCAGCGTCGTCTTGGCCAGCCAGAACGCGACCTCCTGTGGCCTGCGCGCCCGCAGGTCGTCGAGGGTGTGGACGATCGATTCGCCGACGATTGGGGCGTTCTCGGTCCAGGTTGGGAAATCGGCGGCTGAGAGGACCATCGTCGTGTCGGCACTGAACTGGTAGGGCAGGCGCTCGCCGTCGATGTCGTAGCGGTAGCCGAGCAGGCGCGGGAAGGTGATCTCGCAGGCGATGCGCTCTTCCAGGGCGCGCACGCGGGTTGGGATCGGGCCGGGCTTCGGGTCGGAGCTGGAGCCGCTGGTGGGGATGAAGGAGAAGGGCACGCCGTAAACCTCGGCGTACTCCGGCGCGAACATGCCGTTATCATCCGCAACGTAGCTCATCCTCCTCAGCCCACGCCCAACGACCTGCTCGCAGAGCAGCTGTGTCCCGAAGGCGCGTACACCGAGGATATGGGTGACGGTGTTGGCGTCCCAACCCTCGGTGAGCATCGAGACGGAGACGACGCACTTGACCTGCTCGCCCAGCTTGCCCGGCTTGCCGACGGTGTTCATCACCTCGCGCAGCAGGTCCTCGTCGGTCAGGCTGTCGACGTCGCGGCCGGGGAAACGCAGGCGGTACTCGGACTTGAACTCCTCGATCTCGCGCGCGGCCAGCTTCTTGAACTCGGGCGACATCGCGTCACCCGATTCCAGTTGCTCGCTGTCGATCAGGATCGTGTTCGGGCGCTCGAGCCAGCGGCCATCGCGCACGTTGGAAAAGATGTCGAGCTTGCCTGGGATAGGGATCGTCGTGTCCTTGTCCAGCTTCTTGTCCCGGCCGGCAATGAAGTCGTAGACCAGCTTGGAGACATTGGTGTTGTTGCAGACGACGATGAAGACAGGAGGGGTGCGGCCGGCGGCGCGCGCCTCGGCGTTTGCCTCCCAGCGGCGGTACTGCTTCTCGTAGTTGCTGTAGAGGCTGCGCAGCGCCCCTTCCAACTCGCTCGGCAAGGTCGGGTCGCCGCTGACCTGCTCGGCGCCGCGACCCTTCTTCGGCAGGTCGTCGCGGATGCGTAGCCAGAGGTCGCGGTAGGTCGGGCCGTGCGTGTGCATGGCGTCGTCGGCCACCGGCACGCGCGGCACCTTGACGATGCCGCTCTCGATCGCGTCGATCAGCGAGAAGTCGGATACGACCCAGGGGAAGAGCGTGCCCTCGGAATAGCCGGAGCCGCGCAGGAAAAAGGGGGTAGCCGAGAGGTCGTAGACGACCTTGATGCCCAGCTTGGCCTTGACCGCCTCCAGCCCGGAGATCCAGATGCGCGCTTCCTCTTCGCGGCGTTTCGCTTCGATGCGTTCATCGCCAACCAGCTTCACCTCTTCGCCATCGGGTTTGCGCCGGTAGCAGTGGTGCGCCTCGTCGTTGAGCACGATGATGTTCTTCTTGTTGCCCAGCTCGCGGCAGACGCGGCGCACCATCTGGTCGGGCGTCTCGGTGAAGGGGCTGGGCGCGTCGGAGCCGCCGGCCAGGATCGCCTTGGTTAGCTTGCCGGCGCTTACCTGCTCGCGTGGGCGGAAAGCGTGGAAGTTGGTGATCAGGATGCGGGCTTTGTGCAGTTCCTCCAGCAAGTCGGGCGGTACGAGGTCGAGCGCGCGGTAGTAATTGGCTGGGTCGTTCGGCAGGAGCACCCGCAGCCGGTCACGGATGGTGATCCCCGGCGTGACGACCAGGAATGTATCGGAGAAGCGCCCATCCGAGCTGTTGGCCAGCTTATTGAGCGCCTGCCAGGCGATCAGCATCGCCATGACAACCGTCTTGCCGCTGCCGGTGGCCATTTTGAAGGCGATGCGGTCGAGCTTGGGGTTGGACGATGCGTTGAACTCGCGCAGCCGGTTCCCTACATGTGGCCGGTCACGCGGCGCGACTTCGGTCAGGTAGATGGCCGTCTCCAGCGCCTCGACCTGGCAGAAGAACAGTCGCCGTTCGCGCTCATCCGACTGCCAGTGCTCCAGCAAGCGGCGTGTTGTGCCGCCAACGCCATGGTAGCCACGCTGCCGCCAAGCGGAGACGTAGCCGCGCACTTCGTTGATGAAAAGGTTCTCTTCTACCCGTTCTTGGGTCCACTCAGTATCGAACAACAGTTGCTGTTTGTTACGGCTCTTGGATCTGGGGATCGGGACGAAGTACGAGCTGACCCGCCGCGCTTCGACGATCTCGTTGGTGATGCCGTCCGGCCCAAACCTGAAGTGCCGGCGCGGTTCGGTGAACGGCGAGTTGAGGATCGGGTTCTCGATCACAGCCGGCGGCATACCGCGCTCCTCGTGTCGGCACGATGCTAGCACGAAAGGCGCCGTATGCGGCAGGAATGACTGGTACTTGCTCAGGGCGTACGCATCGTATTCAGCCAGGTCGAGGTTGAGCAGATGGAGCATGTAGGTGTGGTCCCAGGCGGCCGTCAGGCGTTTGGTGTGGACGCTGCCCTTCGTCCTGCGGTCCTGGCGAATCAGATTGAGGGCGATGCGCCTGAGCATCGCCAGGTTCTCGGCAGCATGTCCTGCGCGTACCCGGCTCTCGTCTGCGCGAAAGGCCACATCCAGCACCCAATGCTGGCGATTCTCAATCCCTCAGTGCCCATGCACCGACGGGGCCAAGTCCGCGACTGCCCCCGGCAGACTACTGAGGTAGTAGCTCGTCTCGCGACTCGTCCCATGTTCACTCGTCCGGCAGCGCTCCACCATCCCGGCACAACCCAAATCCGGCCAGACCTGCCCAGCGGGATTGAGATCGCCAAGCAACGCCGGATCGGTCGTCGTCCAATAGCGGCGCTGCTCGACGCGGTCATGCCCGGCGTCCTCGGTCTGCAGAGACTGATGCACGATGCCCCGCCACGCCTCGCGCTGGGCCTCGGCGAAGAAGGTCTCGACGGCGGCATGCGTCGTGGGCTGGTTCCCCTTGAGTGCCAGGACAAAGTCGGCCGCCCCAGACCGAATCGCCCTCGCAGTACTGCTCTGGCAGTGCATGGCATCGAGGGTGACCACTGCACCGCGCAGGTCGAGCAACGCCAGCAACGCCGGGACCGCCGGAATCTCGTTGGAGTGAGGCGCGACTGCCAGTTGCCCCAGGACCAACTGCTGATCGGTGGTCCAGGCGCTCACCAGATCAAACGCTGGTCGACCGGCGACACAATCCTGGGAACGGCGCATAACTTTGCCGTCGATCGCGACGACATGGCCAACCAAGTCGGGCGCCAGCGACTACACCCAGCGCAGAAAGCAGGCTTCCAACGCCTCGGGATCGAGACGGGCAAACACGCGACCGAAGGTGTCATGGGAGGGGATGCCGTTGGGCAACTCCAGAAAGGTCGCCAGCCAGTCACGGCGGGCAAGGCCGTAGTGCTCGACAGCAAGCCACGAGTCGGCGCTACTGATGACGGCGCAGACGGCGATTGTGATGTATCGAGCAGATGGTGGCGTTTCGTGCGCTCGATGCGTGGGTTGGGCAGGTCGGCAAAGACGTGTTGGATGCTCAGCAGCGGGCGCTCCTCCATGGATAACACCAGATCCCTGCAACAGATCGGCTGATCGGCGCAGTATCTCGGATGTCACCCCGTCACACCCGTACATTTGGATGCGTACGCCCTGCTCTGTCGCCGAAGGCAGTTGACAAGCGATTGGTCAACGGTCCGCGGCAACACGGTTTATGACCACAGACATTGCGAGCAGAAACCCAATGGCTAGCACTGCCAGCGCTGCCACATGCCACAGCGCGATCGGCGCCATCAGCCAGCCTTGCGTGGCAAGGAGGCTGACAACCACGACGTCGGCCAACGTGCTCGCGAGCAGCCAGTTGCTCGGGCGAGGACGCCAGAACCGGCCCCGTGCGCGAGCGACGTACACGGTTGCCTGTCCGCTGAAGACGAGCCATACGAAGACAAGCGTCTGCGCCTGGGCCAGGGTCAACCCGAGCGCGGAGCGGCCCACGAAGAAGATGCCCAGCGACAGGGCCAGTAGCGGCAGCGCGAGGATGAGCGCCGCGCGCAGCAGTGCGCTCATCTGCCAGCGTTGCGGGTTTTGTGCGGCAACGACCCGGTCGGTGGTCAGCGCCATCGTCACGAAATCATTCGCGAACAGGAGCAGGATCATCAGCCGTGGGCTGACGACGAATTCGCTGCTGAGCAGTAGCCCGCCACTTAACAGGACAGGCAAGGCGAGCTTCTTCACGCTCATATTGAGCGTATACGTGAGCATTCGCTGGTAGATGCGGCGGCTCGCGTCGATGCCGGTGACGATATTGCCCAACCCAGGCGTTGTCAGCACGAGACTTGCGGCGGCTTTCGCGACATCAGTCGCATTGGCGACGGCGATACCCACTTCGGCCTGGCGCAGCGCCGGCGCGTCGTTGACCCCATCCCCAGTCATCCCGACCACATGACCGCCGCGCTGTAACGTCGCTACCAGATCAAACTTCTCCTCAGGGTAAACCCCCGCGAAAACGTCGCACTGGAGGACCTGGTCGGGCTCACCATCCTTCAGAAGCGCCGTCTCGCAGACGTGGCCATCGAGCCCCACCTGGCCGGCGATCGTGTGTGCCGTAGCGGCGCCGTCGCCCGTGACCATTACGACGCGTATGCCCAACGCATGCAGGTCCTGGACCAGCTCCTTCGAGTCGTGGCGCGGCGGGTCCTGAAACCCGAGTATCCCGGCCAGCTGCAGATCTCCTTCGGGTCCGGCCGCGACCGCCAGAACGCGCAAGCCCGTCTCCGCCATCGCTGTTACATCCTCGGTGAACGTGGGCGGCGCAACACGGACCAGAGTGGCCACAACATCGGGTGCGCCTTTGACGACGCGCCAGGTCGCACCTGCGTGACGCACAAGCGCCTCAGCGCGTTTGGTGGCGGGATCGAATGGCACGAACTGGATGCGCTGGTCAGGCGCAGCGTCCGGACTATCTGCCGGAACTGCGGCGAGAATGGCAAGGTCAAGCGGATCCTGGGTGGACTCGTCGCAGGCCAGCGCGGCAAGGCGCGACACCTCCGCCTGGGTAAACGGCGGTTCCGGCCGGACCTCCGCCAGCGCGAGTTTCCCTTCGGTCAGTGTCCCAGTCTTGTCGGTGCACAGGACGTCCATCCCGGCAGCTTCCTCGATTGCCGCGAGATGGGTGACGAGGACGCCATGGTGCGCCAGTTCGTCCGCGCCGACGGTGGTCGCGAGAGTGAACGTCGCGGGAAGGGCGACCGGGACGGAGGCAACGAGCAGGATGAGGACAAACGGCAGGATCTCGGATGCCGACATGTTGGTCAGGAGCGCATAGACCAGTACGGCGGCGACGAGCGCCAGGTCCAGGACCAGCAGCCGCCGGACGAGTTGGAGGATGGCGTGCTCCAAGTGGCTGGGAGTCTGGGCCGTGCGCACAAGCTCGGCGGTCTTGCCGAACGCGGTGTGTGGCCCAGTTGCTTCAACCGTGCCAGTGGCCTCTCCTCGCTTGACGACGGCGCCAGCGTAGGCGAGCCCACCCGAGACAAGCTCGACCGGCAATGCCTCGCCCGTCAGCGCCGCCTGGTCAAGCAGCAGCTCACCGTCGAACAGTCGCGTATCCGCGGGGACGAGGTCGCCGACGCGCAGGTGGATCACGTCCCCTGGGACGAGTTCCTCAGCCGGAACCTGCTGCCAGCGGCCGTCACGTCGGACGCGTGTCAGAATGGCGAGACGTTGGCGCAGCAAGACGAGCGCCGTCTGCGCCCGCCGTTCGTTGACCGTGCTGAGCAGCACATTAAACGCGAGCAACGCGGCGATGATTGCCGCCTCCAGGTACTTTCCAAGCACCAGTTCCAGCACGACGGCAACCTCGAGCATCCACGGGATTGGCGCCCAGAACTTCGCCGCCACTTGCCGCCATGGATGCTGCCGCGCTTCCGGCAGCGCATTCGGGCCGATGGCGGCGCGTCGCCGCGCGGCCTCCTCGCTGGTCAGGCCAGAGGCAGCCGGGGCGGCTACATTGTTCGGAACTGGGATGTCGGGCGTTGAAGCGGACACGTCACACGAGCCGGTTCGACAACTGGTCTGGCGCCAGTCGCTCGTGGCCTACGCAATGATCGTCGAGCTGCATGGCCGCGCCGAACACACGGTGCAAAGCACTACCTCCACCGACGACGGGCAGTATCTACCATCACGTAATCGCTCCTAATCTGACGACGCGGAACGAATCCCGAGGCCAGCTCGGCTTCGCCGTGCCCGCAATGATACGCCTGCGGTCGAAGATGTCACTGCGCCGGAGGTGCTGCACCTCCCGAGACTGGTATCCGTGCAGCCGTCATCGCTGGTAGGCGCGAGAGCGCCCTGGATCGGCGACAATCAGCGCGCCGACTCGTTACGGTCTGAAAGGAACTCCCGGTGGCTGATCGAACTGTTGTAACCCAACCGCACCCGTTATTGAGCGTGGCGGACAATGGCTACACCCGCTGGAACACACCGGAGCATCGCAGGGCTGGCTTTCGCAGTATCCGCGATATTGGCCGCTACGGTATTACCCTGCGCGCTCCACGCGTGCGACTGCTCCCTAAAGACATCATCCACACGCTTGGGGATGTCCCAGCTGTCCAGCGCATGACCGGCTCGACGATGTTTTGCGCGCTGGTGGTGTTGCAGGATGGGGCGATTGCCTACGAGAAGTACGCCGCCGATTTCGCACCGCACCAGTTGCACACGATCATGTCGATCACGAAGACGACGATGACGCTGGCAGTAGGGAAGCTGGTGGAGCAGGGCAAGATCGACCTGGCGCAGCCGGTGGGCGCCTACCTGCCGGAGGTCGGTTCCGGCTACGCCAGCGCCACGGTGCAGCAGGTGCTGGACATGAATGTGGTCAACGATTACATCGAGGACTATAGCGATCCGGCCTGTTCCGCCTTTGATTCCGAGGTGACCTTTGGCTGGCGTTTGCCGGCCGATGGCGGCCGCGAACAGACGATCCGCGAGTATCTCTGCACGATCCAGAGTGATGACGTGACCAACTACTCCGGCGAGATGCTCTACAAGAGCGCCAACACCGACATTTTGGGCTGGATCGTCGAACGGCAGTCCGGCCGCTCGCTGCGCGACTGGTACCGGGAAATTGCCGAAGCAGCCGGCATCGAGCACAGCATGTATGTATCGACCGACCGGGAGTTCGTCCCGCTCGCCAGCGGTGGCATCTCCCTCTCGGCCCGCGACCTGGCCCGCTACGGCGCGTTGTTCCTGACCGGCGGCGTCGGCGTGAATGGCGAGCAGGTTGGGAGCGCGGCGTTCCTGGATGCCACGCGCGCAAATCCCGGCACGCACCGTCCAGACGGCTACCGCTACAGTAACCAGACCGTCACGAACGGCCGCTGGCTGGCCCATGGCGGCTATGGCGGCCAGTGGATGATGGCCGACCCGGATACCCAGGTTGTCGTGGCCTTCTTCAGCGTCATGGAGAACCGCAGCGCCTCCGACGCCCAGTATGGCACGGACCGCATTACGCTGGCGGAGGATATTGTGGCGCATCTGCGGTAAGCCGGCTCGACCGCGCCGTTGTACGGGTGGGCTGCATGCTGCCCCGGCTTTTGGAACCGACGCCGGTGGAGCCATCCAGATCACGGCGGTGCATGAGCGACGTGCAAACATACCGTGAGTGCAGTGCAACAACGGGCACTGTCGATCCTGGGTCATCAGGCGCGTCGGGACCGACGGGCGCCTCGTGGGCCGATCTCTGTCCGACCGTCCCAGCGATCGTTGACGCTGGGGCACGCTGGGTGGTAGCATCCAGTGTTCCCGGTCGGGCCGGGGATTTTGCGTGGGTGCCGCTCACGCAGAGTTGCAGGTAACGTTGACACATCTCTCGGGGAAGGGAACCGCCAGGGTGCTGAAACTGCGACTGCGACGCATGGGAGCCAAGCGTCAGCCGAGCTATCGAATCGTCGTGGCCGAGTCTCGTTCGCCTCGCGATGGACGCTTCCTTGAAACCGTTGGCATCTACAACCCAAAGACGGAACCAATGACCTTGCGTGTCGATACGGAACGCGCCAAGTACTGGCTCGACCACGGCGCGCAGCCAACCGACACCGTGCGCGCGCTGCTGGTGCGGGTTGGCGTGCTGGAAGGCCGTATCAGCAAAGAAGGCTTGGCCGAAGGCTACGTAACGGAAGTGCCGCAACGGGGCAAGCCGCTAACGGTGCTGCCGGCCCACGGTGGCCCCGCGGAGTAGCGCGACCGACATAGCGCATGTTCGAGAGTCCAGGCGCTGGCTACCGCGAACCGCGGTAGCCAGTATGCTATGGTCCCAGTGTATCCGGTTCGTGTAACCACATGGCACGTGGCCGGAACGGCGGGGACGAGGGGAAGGGACCAACAGCGTGGCGCAAGCCCCCCAACGACAGGACGTACCCCCGGAGCGTCTGCAATCGGCGCAGGAACTGGCGGAGTTCGTGCGCTATATGTCCAGTAGCCTGGTCGATGACCCATCGACACTGGAGATTACGCCTGAGGTCTATGGCCAGACGGTGCATATCAAGCTCACGGTGCCGGAAGAGGACATGGGGAAGGTAATCGGCCGCCAGGGCCGGATCGCGCGGTCGATGCGCACCCTGCTGACGATTGCCGCCATGCGCAAAGGATTGCGCGCGAGCCTTGACATCGACTCCTGAACCCCGGCCAGCCCGGAACGCGCCGTGGCGTACACCTGCGCGGCCTTCCGGCCCGACCAACCCTGATCCCAGCACGCCGCCCGAGGACGTCTACCTTGCAATTGGGCGCATTGTCGGGGCGCATGGGGTGCGCGGCGAAGCCAAGATGGAGATCTACAGCCAGCACCCGGAGCGTATCCCGCAGTTGCGTCGGGTCTATTTCAACGACGACCCAGCGCCTGTGCGGCTGCTTGGTGCTCGCTTGCATGGGGGCCAGGCGCTCTTGCGTCTGGAGGGGGTGGTCGACCGCGACGCCGCTGAAGCGCTGCGTGGGACATTGGTGCGCATCTCCGGCTCGCAGGCCAAGCCCCTTGAGGAGGGCGAGTTCTACCACTATCAGCTGATCGGTCTCGCGGTCTTTCTGGAAGACGGCACCCCGCTCGGTGAGCTCAGTGAGATCATCGAATCCGGCGAAGTCGATG
Organism: Chloroflexota bacterium; assembly: GCA_003577355.1. Classification (GTDB taxonomy): domain Bacteria; phylum Chloroflexota; class Chloroflexia; order Thermomicrobiales; family CFX8; genus CFX8. The sequence continues at coordinate 19,627 of QEUZ01000016.1, forward strand.
TCTACGTCGTGCGCCGGCCGGATGGTGGGGAAGATCTCTTTCCGGCGCTGCACGATGTCGTTCTGGAGATCGACCCGGTCGGGAACCGCGTCGTCGTCCGCCCGCAGGTGTGGGAGGACGAGCCGCCGCGCCAGGCGCGCGTTGTCCGTGCTGCGCGACCGCGCGCGAGAGGACCGCGCCGTGCGGATCACTGAGATCGAAGTCGGCTATCTCGCCTACCCGGTTCCCCGGCCGATGTGGAATGGGCGGGGCTGGCGGCCAGCGACGCGCCCGATGCTCCTGGTGCGCGTCCACACCGATGAAGGGGTGACTGGCGTCGCTGAAGCGGCGTTGACCGTCGCGACGCCGGGCGTGCTTGCGGCGCTGGTGCGCGATGAGATCGGCGGCCTGGTGCGGGGGATGGACCCGCTCGCCGTCGAAGCTGTCTGGCAGCGGGTGCTGGATGCAGCCGGCAGCGCGAGCCGGGCGGGGCTGGCGATCGTCGCCCTCAGCGCCGTCGATGTCGCATTGTGGGATATCCGCGGCAAGGTAGCCGGGCTGCCGGTGGCGACGCTGCTGGGCGGGTCCCGCGCACGGGCGCCTGCCTACGCAAGCGCCGGGTTTTATCAGGAGGGGCAGGACGCCGACGAGCTGGCTGCCGAGATGCGGTCGTATGTCGAACAAGGGTTCCGTTACCTGAAGATGAAGATCGGCTGGCTGCCGCTGCGTGACGACCTGGAGCGTATAACCGCGGTGCTTGCGGCGATCGGTGCTGATGTCCCGCTGGCGATCGACGCGAACGGGATGCTAGCGCCGAAGGATGCCCTGCGGCTGGCGCGCGAGCTGGAGGGCGCGAACATCCTCTGGCTGGAGGAGCCGGTCGCGACCGATGATGTGGATGGAAGCGCCCTGGTCGCCGCCGGAACGACGATCCCGATCGCTGGTTACGAAACGGAGCACTCGTTGCGCGGGTTCCGCGAGCTGGTGGTGCGGCGCGCCGTTGATATTGTCCAGCCGGATGTCGCGCTCACCGGCGGCTTCACCGGCTGCCGCAAGGTCGCTGCGCTGGCCGAAGCCTGGAACCTGCCCTGTGCGCCCCACGCCTTCACCTCGGCGCTGACGCTGGTGGGGAACCTGCACTTCGTCGCGTCGATCCCAAACGGCTACCTGCTGGAGCTGGACCGCACGCCAAATGCCTTGCGCGACGAGCTGCTGCTGGAAGAGCTCGCGCTCGACGCTGATGGTTGTGTTGCCGTGCCAGACGGCCCTGGGCTTGGCGTGACGCTCAACCCAGATACCGTCTCCCGTTACCGGGTTGCCTGGTGAGCCAGCGTTAGGCGAGCGACATTTCCGTTTGTGGGTCGAACAGGTGTAACGACTCCGCTGCGACCGCCAGTTCGGCGATGTCACCCGCCCGGTAGCGGCTGCGTGGGTCGACGCGCGCGACGATCACGCCGTCGGGGCCAGTCAGGTGCAGCAACACTTCCGACCCCAGCGATTCGACCAGTTCGACGGGGAGCCTGACGGTATTGTCCTGCCCAACCCGTTCGGCAAACTCCACAACTTCGAGGTGTTCAGGCCGAACCCCCAGGAGCAATGTGCCATCGCCTCCGGCCCGCGCCCTGGATGCTAGAGCCGGTGGCAGGACGACGCTGAACCCATCGGCTTCGACGCGGAGCTGCTCTCCGTCGGAGCGCAGGGCAACCGGGAAGACGTTCATGGCTGGGCTACCGATGAACGTTGCGACGAACCGGTTCACCGGCGTGTCGTAGAGTGCCTGTGGGGTGTCGAGCTGCTGGAGCACGCCATGGTTCAGCACGGCAATACGGTCGCCCATGGTCATCGCTTCGGTCTGGTCGTGGGTGACATAAACGGTGGTCGCGCCGAGCCGCCGCTGGAGCTTGCTGATTTCGGCGCGTGTTTGCACCCGCAGTTTTGCGTCGAGGTTCGAGAGCGGCTCATCCATCAGGAAGCAGAGCGGTTCGCGCACGATCGCCCGCCCCAGCGCAACACGTTGCCGCTGACCACCGGAGAGGGCGCGTGGCTTGCGGTCCAGCAGGTGGGCGATGCCGAGCGCTTCGGCAGCCGCATCGACCCTGCGGCGGATCTCCGCCTTCGGTGTGCGGCGTAGCTTCAACCCGAAGGCCATATTTTCACGCACGGTCATGTGCGGGTAGAGTGCGTAGTTCTGGAACACCATCGCGATGTCGCGGTCTTTCGGGTCGAGCCAGGTCACATCGCGCTCGCCGATGTAGATGCTGCCGCTGGTGATCTCCTCCAGACCGGCGAGGCAGCGTAACGCGGTGGACTTGCCGCAGCCGGAAGGCCCCACCAGCACCAGGAACTCGCCATCGTGGATATGCAAGGTGAGATCGTTGACCGCTACGACGCCGTCAAATGCCTTGGTGACATGCTCGAAGCGGACATCGGCCATCGTGTACTACCTCCGGTTCGTCGTGCGGGCGGCCGGGCGCCGCCCAGCGCGAGTCGCAAGGGTAGCGTACTGATGCGCTACGCGCTGCCGCCACTCACCAGCACGATGCCCGCGCCAAGCAGGACGACGACGGCCGCCAGCCCAAGCACGACCCAGCTGAGCGCCGTCGCACTGGCCGCTACCCGACGGGAGGCGATGCCAAGCAGCAGGCCGACGCCAAGCCAGGCAAATCCCAGTGCCGTCAGCAGCCCGGTGTTCGGCGCGTGTCGTGGGGCGAAGCCGGCAGGGTACAGCCCGTTTTCGACCGCCTCCAGATCAAAGGTCACGAACTGCGGAGAGCGGTCGGGCCAGACGATCTCGGCACTCACCCGCCAGGGTCCCGTCGCGTCGATCTGTTCACCGGTTGCCCGAAATGTCCACGGGTCGCTCTGGCTTGGCGCGCTGAGGGTCAGCGTTGTCTCGCCAGGTTCAAAGACCAGGGTGACTGCGGTTGGGGGTACTCGGAACGCATTGTTCGCGGTGGCGACGACCAGCGAGAACTCGTTGAGCCCAACGTTGCCGGGGGCGGCGCGGAATGTGACCGACGTGTCTTCGACCAGCAAGGTTTCGGCGTAGACCGGCTGTGTGTCGCCCAGTTCCACCGCTGCCGGAACAGTGGAGGTCAAGCCGGCCGCTGCGAGGACGACGGCGCCAGCGAAGGCCACCTGGGCGCGGTGTGCGCGCGCCACGGCTCCGGTTCCGCGCGCACGGTGCAGCAGCGGCTGCCAGGCTGTTAGCCCGAGAGCCAGGACGATGACGAGCAGCTTGACGATGAACCACAACCCATAAGGCGTGTCGACGAGGCCGTCCCAGTTGCCGATTTGGCGTCGCGCGGCTAGCAGGCCTGTCAGGCCGGCGGCC
>QEUZ01000420.1 GCA_003577355.1 Chloroflexota bacterium
CCCTTTAGCGCGCTCCCACCGCTCTTTACCGAGTTGGCGGAGCAGGTGATCCCGGAGCTCAAGGCACAACATGCAGCTGGCGCGCTCATTGGTGACCAGTCGCAGTAGTTCCATGCGCAGGTGTAGGATTCGTCGTCAGGTGTAACCTGTCGCCAACCGAGCCGGTGTCCTCGTTCCGTGTGCCTGCACAAGCTGCGCGGGCCAGGTCGGTGGCGCATGCTTGCCGGAACACACCGATGCGACGCTCGACAACGACAACATGGGAAGGGACCGGACAATGCCAGGCAATTCTCGCAAGTCTGGAGGTCGATCTCGACGCGCGGCGGCCACCGAGGAAGAGGCACGGGCTGCCGCTGAGGCGCTCGCGCTGAGCCAGGCAGCCGCAGAACAAGGCACGGCACGAGCTTCTGCAGGGGTCCAGGCGCTGGAGGATGCCGCCGTATTGGCGGCGCAGTCGGAAGCAACTGCATTACGCGGCGCAGGCGATGTCGACCAGGGTTTGGCCATGCTCGACATTTCCGACGCGATGGCGGTCATGGGCGCCGCTGCGCGAGAAGTGAGCGCCGCCGATGTGGAGCGCGCGATGGAGATGGCGGCGATGTCCGGGCAGATGAGTGTTGTCGGGACACTCGTCGATGCGCTTGGTATGCCGGCGCTCGGTGCGTTCCTCGAGAACATGGGGGCGCGGATGAAGGACATGTCGCTCTACCAGTTCTCACGTTCTTTAGGCGCAGCAGCGCTCTCTGAAGGCATCAGCGCTGCTGGGGAAGCCGTCGAAGGGCTTGGCATCGGCGAGGTGTCGGACGGACTTGACTCGTTGGCGATTGCGCAACAGATGGAAGCAGAAAGCGACCAGCTCGCTGGCGCCGGGCTCGCCAGCATCGCACAGGGTGTCGACGAACTGGAGATTGCGGAACGATTGCGCGATGCCGCGGTGAGAGCGCATGGCTAAACCGGTTTCTGCACCAACGCGTGAGCCGCTATCCCTGTGCGAAGCACTCTAAGCCGCGCCTGGTCAGCGACAGCCCGCTACCGCATCCCGATCGCCATCGCACTGCTCCTGCTCTTTCTGGGCATCTACATCTGGCGGGAGCACGACCAGATTGGCGCCAGCCTGGACGCGATGCGGGCCGCAGACCGCACCTGGATCGCGCTTGCGCTCGCGGTCCAGGTGTTCGCCATCGCGACGCTCGCGCTGTCCTACGTTGCAGTGATGCGCCTGTTGGGGTACCACCTGGGTTTCCGGCGGTTAACCCGCCTGCACCTGCGTCGCATGGCGGTGGCAACAGTCACACCCGCCGGGAGCGCAACGTCGATCTATGTCTTCGTCAAGTCAGTCGAAAACGACAACGTTTCAGCGTCCGATGCACTCCTTACGATTGGCCTGCGGGGCGCCTGCGGCTATGCCGCATTTGTCCTGTTGCTGCCGGCGGCGATCCTCCTCCATGAGCAAACCTTCTCGGTACAACTCGCAGCGATCGCGCTGAGCCTGATCCTCGCATTGATGGTGATCATGCTGCGCTCACTCCTGGGAGGCGCGCGGCCGCCCGCCTGGATCGACCGCCTGCCGGGCCGCTTGGTGCGCTTTGTCGAGCAAGCCCGGCGGCACGATATTCACGTGCGTGGGTTGGCGCTGCCTGCGCTCTACTCACTCACCAGCAAGCTCGCCAGCGTCGGAGTCGTGTACTGCGCGCTGCTTGCAGTCGGCTACGATGCACCGCTCTCAACCGCACTCGTCGGCTATGTCGTGGCCAACATTTCACAAGCAGTTGCGCCAGTCTTCGGTGGGTTCGGTGTCGTCGAGCTCACGATGGCGATCGCCTTGGAGCAACTGGGAGTCCCAACACCGCAGGCGATCGCGGCAGCGCTGATTTTCCGTTTGTGCGACCTTTGGTTTCAGCTTGGCCTGGGCCTGGTCGCACAGGTTCAGTGGGGGGCGCTGTTCCGCCGCTTTGTTCTCCCCGCTGGCGCACCCGATGGCTGAGCAGTTGCCCCAGATTGCCGTTCTGACAGGGCTACGGGCATGGCGCACATGTCCCATGTCAACGGTAGTTGAGAACATCGGTAGAATGGCTGCTGGTCTCAGCCACGGACTGCAGCCACCAGCAACACAGCGGTAGCAGCCAAGGCACGGTCGCGCGGGAACACGCACCATGGCCGGGCTCTCCAACGCCGGGCAGCGATACGGCCAGGTTCGTTTGTGGTTGGGCAAGTGCGGTACAGAGATGAACGTTTTCGGAAGGCAGGATCATGTCCGCTGCGGAGAACAAAGCACTGGCGCGTCGCTTTTTCGAAGAGGTCTGGAACAACCGGCGAGAGTCGGCTATCGACGAGTTCATTGCCGAGGGGGCAGCCGGCAACGATCCAGACTTCGGGGCCGGCCGCGAAGGCTTTCGCCAGCAGTGGCGCAAGTGGCAGGCCGCGTTCCCAGACCTCCACTTCGCAATCGAGGACATCATCGCCGAAGACGACAAGGTCCTCACCCGCTGGACGCTCACCGGGACGCACTTGGGCGAATTCATGGGGGTGCCGGCGACCGGTCGCGCAGTGCGCGTGAGCGGCATGAGCCTGGATATCATCGCCAACGGCCAGATCGCTTCTGGATTCGATGGTTGGGACGCCCTTGGGCTGCGGCAGCAGATCGGTGCGATCGAGCCATGAGCGAGGCGCAGCGGCGCTTGTTATCATCAACACGAACGGTAGCTGCCGGAGGTGCGGCGACGATTCCAGGGAGCAAAGCGACGTGAACGTCATCATCCCGGTTGCCGGACTCGGGACACGCCTACGCCCGCACACATGGAGCCGGCCAAAACCGCTCGTCAGCGTGGCCGGCAAGCCAGTGCTCGGCCATGTCCTTGACGCGCTTTCAGTACTGACGCTGGACCGGGTCGTCTTCGTCACCGGCTACCTTGGCGACCAGATCGAAGAGTTCGTGCGTGAGAACTACCGGTTCGACATGGTCTTCGTGCGCCAGGGCGAGCCACGCGGTCAATCACACGCTATCGTCCAGGCACGCGGGCAAATTGCCGGTCCAACAATTGTCATCTTCCCGGACATGTTGTTTGAAGCTGATATCGCCTGCCTGGAGAACAGCGCGTGGGATGGCGCGCTGTATGTCAAGCAAGTGGAAGACCCGCGGCGCTTCGGCGTGGTCGAGCTTGATGAGCACAAGCGCGTGACGCGCCTGGTCGAGAAGCCGGAACAGCCGGTTTCTGACCTGGCCGTCATGGGTATCTACTACATCGCTGAGATCCGCAAGTTGTTTGATGCAATCGACGAGCAGATGCAACGCAATATCCAGACC
>QEUZ01000421.1 GCA_003577355.1 Chloroflexota bacterium
AACGACCTCGCGGTGCTCCCCGCCAGCGGGTTCCCCGGCTACATTGGGCAACCCAGCCTGGTCTGGCTGGACGAGCGACAGGTGCTGTTCAGCGCGGTGCGGGCGGGGGCGAGTGGGCTGTACGTGATCGATAGCGAGAGCGGCAGCGTCGAACCGCAGGTCACCTGGCAGGCGCTCCACGCTGGCCTCTCGACCGATGCTGGCCAGCGCTACATCGTCCAGGCCCGCGCGGCGCTCGACGGAGCTGGCAACATTGTCGTGCACGACACCCAGACCGACACGACCACCGTCGTCACCGACTACAACGCGGACCTGCTGGCCGAATCGCCGCCAGCGCAATGGGAACGCTTCGATGTCCAGCGGGGAGCGTTCACGATCGAAGCCTGGCTGCTCAAGCCGGCCGATTTCGACCCGGCTAAACAGTACCCTGTCGTGCTGGATATCCACGGCGGCCCGAACGGCTTCTACGGCTACGGCTTCAACCCGTGGCAGCAACTGCTGGCGTCCAACGGATATCTGGTGGTGTTCTCGAACCCGCGCGGCTCAACCAGTTACGGGCGCGATTTCACGCAACAGGTGACGCTGGACTGGGGGGGTGAGGACTATCGCGACCTGATGGCCGTGGTCGATGCCGTGCTGGAACGCCCATACGCCGACCGCGAGCGCACCGGCATTTTCGGCTATTCCTACGGTGGCTACATGACCTCCTGGATCATTGGGCAAACCCAGCGCTTCCATGCCTGTGTCTGTGGCGCTCCGTGCTTCGACCTGGAGTCGATGTACGGCACCAGCGACATCAGCCACGAGTTCGGTGAACTGCAATGGGGCGGTGGGCCAGCGCAGTCACGTGCATGGCTGGAAGCGCACTCGCCAGCGACCTACGCCCACCGCGCGACGACGCCGACCCTGATCATCGTCGGTGAAGCGGACGAGCGTTGTCCCGTCGGCCAGGCCGAGCAGATGTTCGTTGCCCTGCTGAAGGCAGGGTGCGAGGTTGAGTTTGCGCGCTACCCCGGCGGCGCGCACGGCTTTCCGCTGATGGGCCCGCCGGAACATCGGGTCGACTTCCTAGCCCGCACGTTGGGGTGGTTCGATACCCACCTCAAGGGCTAGGAACGGATGAGCCGCAACGCAACGCCGCGCTCCACGACCGGAACGCGGCGCTGCGCTGTGCGGGGTGGGTTAGTGCGATTCGCGGCGCTGGGCAACACCGAGTCCGGCGAAGGCGCCAAGCCAGCCACCCAGCGCGCACCCAAGCGCCGCTGCGCCGAGGAGCAAGTTGGTGTCGTTGAAACGCTCGTGTTCCACGAAGATGCCGAGCGCCGCCCCGGTCGCGGCGCCGACGAGGAGCCCCAGCAGCAGGCCGATTGCGATGCCGTCGTTTTCCCAACGGGCGGTGCGGGCGGCATCCAGGTTCTCCTCGCTGGGCGTCACTTCCGGTATGGCGAACATGGCGCCCAACGCGAGGCCATAGACGGCGTGGAGCACGAGGTTCCCCAGCGCTGGCAGCGGCCCGGCTCCCAGGTCCACGCCCAGCACACCGGCGCCGATTGCTGGAAAGAAAACGAGCAACGAGAGCAACCAGGGGGCGACGGCAAACAGCAACCCCTTGCGCCAGCCCGGCCCGCTTAGGCGCGGTTCCACGATGAAGGCGTAGACGAACGCCCAGGCCAAGCCAGCTGCAAGGTTGATCGCGAGCGCACCGATCGGGATGTCGAAGACTCCGGCGGTGACCGAGTTTTCGGTGAGCCCGTAGAACCAGCGTTGCAGCTGGTTACCCTGCTCCTGGGCCAGCATGCCGGCCAGGATGTAGCCCGGAATCAGGACAAGGGTGGTGACGACGGTGGCAAAGAACCCGGCGAGCACTGCGCTGTTGAAGCGTGCGCCAACTTCGCTGCGCGCTGGTGGGATCTGGAACCGGGATGTGTAACTGTCGTCACCTGTCTGAGTTGGACGGGCGCGCCTGCGTGAAACGGCGCGTGCCTCAGGTCCGGCATGGTCACGTGGCTGGGTAACGTACAGGATGATCGCGGCGGTAACGGCGACAGCCGCCATGACGGCGTTCCCCCAGCGGCCGCTGGAGGCATGGAAGATGCTTGCAGGGATGCCCGCCACCACGACAAAAAGCAACGCTAACTTCCAGCCGCGGCTGGTTGTCGAGAACATTGGTCGTCTCCTCTTGGCGAGGCGGTCCTGAGGAGGGTCGCGAGGCGCCGCGGCCCTGACCTCGGGATCGCGGTACGGCAAACACTTGCCACGGAGAAGATCCGCGAGGTAGCGCCTAGGCTACCAGTAGATCGCGCTAAGCGCAACCCCTGGAATGCTTCGCTGCGCGTTACGCAACCGTGTTCCGGCTCGTTATGCTGCGCGCCAGTTCAGGAGATGGTACGTCGCCGCTCGGATGTATCGACCTGCTCGACGATGTCGCCGATGGAGATCACGCTGGAGATCACGTAGTCGATCCGCTCGCGGTTGATGACAACCGCTTGCTCGTGCATCGCTGGCAGGAACGGCGAGGTGATCGTTGCAGCGGTCAATGGCAGGAAGCGGTTCGACCCGTTGAGAATGCGGGAACGCAGGTCCCCTTCGCTCGGCAGGTGTGTGCGCCCCTCGATGAAGAACGGGCCGCATGAGACCGCGACATGATGGCGCACGTAACCCTCGACGATCGATGTGTGTTGCGGGCGGTAGCCATCGGTTGGGCGGTCGCAGACGAAGTAGACGCTTTCCTTGAAGACGAACGCCTGGTCGCCATAGTGGCGCAGCGTGCCGCCAGAGTAGCGCGAGGAGACGACATCGAGGAGTTCGAGGTGCTCGGACTGCCCATTGAGGGCATCGGTCAGGCGCGGCCGGTCGGTGCGGAGGATACCTGCCAGGAAGCTCTGCAAGGTGTACACATGCACGGGGATGCTGCGCATCCGGGCCTGCTCGATCGCACCACTCACTGTCGCTCCACTCCTCGCTCCCACGACGCTGCTGGTAACGAACATGCCAGAACCCGGCCCACTACGCCGATTGGCCCCCTGAGGTTCCGCGTTTTCCGCACAGACGACAACGGCCCGTTTGTAGGATATTGCAACGGTACTCAGTGTGACTGTGTGCCTGTGGTACAACAACCGCTTGAGTTCCGCTTGGGGAACCGGCAGCGGGGAGGGGTTCCGGTCGGATGTCGTTACAGCTTGTCATCGTGGGGCTGCCGCAGAGCGGAAAGACGACGGTCTTCAACGCGCTCACGCGTTCGGAGGCGGCGACTGGTGGGTATTCCAGTGGCGACGGCGAACCGAACCTGGCGACAGTGAA
>QEUZ01000017.1 GCA_003577355.1 Chloroflexota bacterium
GGAGAGCTTCTGGGGCAATGCGAGCAGGAGACCGAGCGCTAGATCTGAGCTGCTTGGCGTTCTTGCTCGTGGTGCGCAACTGGTTCAGGCTGGTGGGGCGCGGATGTCCGGCCACCACGCAGCACCCGCAGCGCCAGGCTGGGACGGAGCAGCGCGGTCGGCGGGTCGAAGAGGTTGCCGACCCGCATGAAGGCCCCGGCAAGGGTCGCATCGGTCCGTGCCGCGACCAGGAAGCGGGCGAGATACCAGCCCAGCGCGCGGTTGAACGGGTCGCGCGGCGCGGTGGCCGGTGAGAGCTTGCGATCGTTGCCGACGGTGATGCTCCACGGGATGGCGATGACCTTGGCAGCGCGCTTGAAGAACCGCTGCGCCAGGCGGTCGGTCCCTTGCGTCAGGCAATCGCGCAGCGCCAGCGATTCCAATGCAGCGACCGTCATCCCCTGGCCGTAGATCGGCGTGAAGCTGCAGATTGCGTCGCCGATAACCAGGAACCCGTCCGGGAAGCGCTCGAGCCGCTCGTAGTGCCGCCACTGGTTGGCGCGGAAGCGGTAGGTGACCGGCTCGGTGAGCGGCTCGGCATTGCGGACCATCTCGTAGATCTCCTGCGCCGGAAGGCTGCGGGTAAACTCCAGGAAGCCTGCGTCGTCGGTTGGCGGCGCATCACCGAAGTAGCCTGCCACCGTCACCAGCCAGCGGTCGCCCTCCAATGCGAGCATCGCCGACGCGCGCGTCAGGTTCGGCGTCGGCGCGATGTTGACCAGCAGGTCGCCGCCAAGGTCGTCCGGCCGGCGACGGAAGATGCGCGTCGTGTAGGCCATGTTCACCTCGACCAGCTCCTCTACCGGCTCGGGGTAGCCCAGCGCCGCCAGCCAGGCCGGGGTGCGGGATCCGCGCCCGCTGGCATCGACGACCAGGTTGGCCGCGATGACCCGCTCCGCTGCATCATCCCCGCGGGTACGCACCCGCACCCCCTCGACCCGCGCACGGCTGGCGTCCACGGCGAGGTCACGCACGTCGATCTGCTCGAGGATGCTGACGTTCGGGAGCGCCCGCACGCGCTCGCGCACGGCGTGTTCCAGAAATGGCCGGCTGGCGTACAAGCTGCAAGGAGCATCGGCGACGCGCGCGAGGTAGCCGCCGCCGGAGAACATGCGCCCCTTCCCGAGGAGCGCGCCTTGCTCCTGCAACTGCTCGGCGAAACCCGGAAAGAGCTCCTCGAGCACCTGCTGGCCGTGGCCAAGCAGTGCGTGCGCATGCCGCGCCTGCGGCACGCCCTTCCGCGCTTCGGGGGATGCCGGCAGGGCATCACGCTCGACGATGACGACCGTGTCGTAGAAGTCGGATAGCACGCGGGTTGCCAACAGGCCGGCCATGCTCGCACCGATCACGACCGCCGTTCCAGTTGCCTGTGTCTGCTGTGTCATGGTCATCAGCTCCTGTCCAGTCGTTGCGTTACTGTTCGGCAGGTTGCGTTTCCACGACAATCAGGTGGTCTGCTCGACGCGGGTCCAAGCGCCGACCAGCGCCGGCCCCACCAGCGTGGCATCGTTCTCGACCGCCTCCGTGCGCAGCCGGTCGGCCAGTGTGTCGATATCGACCTCGGCCGCCGTCGCGACGCCAGTGCGCTCCATCAGCGGCAACAGCGCGCGCGTCACTCCGGCAACCTGGGCGTAGATTTCGGCATCCGGGCCGTACTGCACTGGCGCCGCCATGCTCAGCTGTGGAGCCGGGAGACCGGCCTCGCGGAAGATGCGCGGAAAGCGCAACCCGGTGCGAATGTCGATCCCGCCGCGCAGGAACGCCTGCTGGACGCGCTGCATCGCCTGCGCGAACAGCTCGCAGTGCGGCTCGCTCGTTGGAGCAAGCAGATCGAACTCGTGGAAGGCAACGATGCCGCCCGGCCGCAACAGTTGCGCCAGACGGCGCACGACGACTGCCGGGTCGGCCATGTACATCAGCACCCGCTGACCAACCAGTGCATCGAAGGTCTCGTCCAGCCTCAGCGTCGCCGCATCCGCCGCTATGAAGCGCACGTAGCCGAGCCCGGCCGAGGCGGCCCGCTGGCAGGCGGCGTCGACCGCCGCCTGTGAGATGTCGATTCCGAGCACCGACCCTTGCGGGCCAACGATCCGCGCCGCCAGGAAGGAGACATCGCCGGTCCCACAGCCGATATCCAGCACGCGCATGCCGGGCTGCAACCCGGCGTGGTGCAGGAGCTGGTCGGTGAGCCCGCCGAAGAAGCGCCCCTGTGCGACCAGTCGCTCCAGTTCGGCGGCGGAGTGACCGAGGATGTCATCGCGCGAGGGTGTCGCGACCGTCGTCGTCATGCTGGCCCCCTTTCATGCTGCCTGTCCCATCTGTGGCCCAGCATGAGGCGACCCGCTGCCGAAACGCCAGCCGAATCACTGCCGAATCCGCGCGCTCGCACATTCGGCAGTTGCCGGCGCTCATCAGCGTGTGTTGCTGGTGAGATCAGCGGGATGGCGCGACTTCGCGCTGCCAGAGCAGGTCGGTGATGCGCTCGACTGCCACTGCCAGGCGATAGCGGTAGGTGTTGAAGGGTATGTCGAGCAGTTCGGCGGCCTGTTCCTGGGTCGGGGCCGGTTCGATGTAGGTGTGCCAGACGGCGCGGTGGAAGCGGATATCCCGCGGGTTCACGCTGAGCGAGGCGACCGCCGTTCGGATGGCATCCTGCAGCACATCCACCGCAGGAGACCCACCGCGCTCAGAGGCGATGAGGCGCGCCCGCAGCAGCGGGTTCGTTGCCAAGCGGTCGGCGCGCGTGAAGTCGCGCAGCGCCTGGCGCACGGCAGCGGCAAACTCCTCCTGCGACAGTCGGGGAGGTCCTGCAGGCGCATCCGGCGCGGCAACGGCAAACGGCATCGGGGTTGGGCGCGCTACCATCCATTCGCTTGCCGGCTCAACCCGCCAGTCGTGGGCGAAGACGCCAAAGCGCCGGCCACGCAACTCGAAGTCCGCCTGCGTGGCGCGGGGGATATTCACCCCGCTGAAATGCGGTTCCCAGAAGTCTGGGTCGGCCATGGCAACGAGACTCCAGGCAAGTCCGGGCTGGGTCAGGGAGCGCAAGATAAAGGTAACGGCCGTCAGGTTGATTGCCGGAGTTACTGCCTGATACTCGTCGCGATGCATCCAGAACCGGAAATAGAGGATGTCCTCAGCCGGAGTAACGGGACCGTAGGACTCCACCAGCGCGAAGGCCGGCCCAACCGCCGGATCGACGGCGATATCGCCAGCGGCGGCATGGCGCAGCGCGAGCGCCGCCAGGAACCCGAACCGTTCGCCATCCCCATGACGGAAGACATGGAATGCGTCGGGCTGTCGCTCCCACCAGTGCCGCGCGATCGCCGCAGCTGCTGCGCCCTCGTTGCGCTCGACCATCGACAGGATCGCCGGCAGGTCGTCCGGTCGGGCCGGGGCGGCATAGGCGTCCTCACCAATGCTCCAATCGAAGAACCCGGCCATCATCGGCTGCGTCCGAGCAGCGTAGAGCGCATCCATCAACGCGCGCTGGTGGTCGCGCTCGTCCCGCACCGGCGCACGGCGCAGGGCAACGTGGATGCGCCCGGAAAGCCGTCGCCACATGACGGGGTCGCGCCAGCGCAAGTCGGTCTCCAGCATGTCACGCGCGAGGTCGTGGGGATACACGCCGTACGGACCTTGCTCGATGAACGGCAGGTCGCGCAGCCAGGCGAACAGGTCCCGCGCGTCGGGAACCTGCAACACCTGTTCGATCAGCGATTCGGTCGTCGAGCGAGCAAGGGTGCAGATTTCGAGTGCGCGCTGATGCGCATCGCTCGGCACGTCGGAGACGAGGCGTTCGACCAACGCCTGGACAATATCCGGCTCGGCGAGCTGTTCGCCTGTCAGCACATCGTCGCTCTGCCGCAAGGCATCGACGACCAGCGCCAGCGCCAGGGGATGCCCGCGGGTGAACGCAAGCGCGGCCGGGTGGCGTGCAGCCGGGACGCCACGCGCCGCGAGGTAGGTGCGGCTCTCCTCCGGTTGCAGGTTACCCAGCGGCATCAGCCGTGTCAGCTCGGCCCAGGCGAGGTCGGTGCGCCAGGCGGTTGTCGGCTGGTTGCGGCCAGCGATCACGACCAGGCAACTGGCCGGCAGGCTGGGTAAAAAGGACTCACGCAGCCAGTGGTCAAGTGCCGAGAGTCGTTCATAGGTATCGACGAGCAGCACGCCATCCGCCGGCATCTGCCATCCGGGCGCACCGGCGTGGCCGGTCCGTTCCAGGGCGTCGGCCAACGCCTGCTCAAATCCCGCGGGCGACGGCTCGACATTGCGCCCATCGAGTTCGATGACCAAGCGCCCGGCAGCCGACGCCGCCCGCGCGAACTCCCGCAGCAAGCTCGATTTCCCAACCCCGCCGGGCCCGTAGACCTGCAACACGGCAAATGGGGGCTCAGCGGCCAACAGCGCCGCGCGGAACTCAGCGATCTCCGCAGCCCGGCCAACAAAGCGCCCGCGCCGCACCGCGTCGAGGCGGTCGGCGAGGCGGGGTGGTCGATCTGGAGCGCCAGGCATCATGTGCATGTGCATGCGTTCGATGTAACGATATGCGGTCGCAACAGGATCGGAGGGATCCGAACTTAGCGACTCGGTGTGACGTGGTGTACACGTAAGTCTGGGACACGCAGGAAATCCGAGTCGGCAGTTACCAACGTGAGATCGTGTTCGATGGCTGTCGCGGCGATCAGCGTGTCCATATCGCCGATCAGTCCCGGGCCATGCGGCGGGCGCAGCCTGCGCCGAATGTCTGCATAGCGTTCCGCCTCCACTCTACTGACGAAGATCGGTGTGATCACCAGCAACAATCCACGAAGCTGGTTGTATCTCGCAACGAAATTGGCATGTCCTCGCACATACTCAATGACTTCAGCATACGCGATGATGCTCGTTGCCACCTCGCGCTCCGCAACCCAAGGGGCAACAAGATCGATCGCGAACGACCTGCCGCTGAGGTATCCGGCAAGGATGGTCGTATCGAGAAGATAGCGGATCATGCGAAGTCGCCGAGGTCGATTGGCGGCGTTGGCTGCGATTCGTGCCGAATCCGGTCGAGCTCCGCAACCATCTCATCCCAATCGAGGTCACTCCAAGCGCCTTGCAGTGCAAGGGCGCGCTGCACGTCCTCGTCGGTGATGTCAGCAGCAGCGTCTTCCAGACTGGTGTAATAGCGCACAACGATCGTACCGTCGACTTCGACGAACCGCCCGATCAACGGCGCGTCCCAAGCCGCCATCAACGTTGCCGGGTGTTCCCGTCCGCCGGACAGGTCCATCTCTGCACTCCTTTCCGCTCCGCCAATACTCCGCGCAGATGGATGCGACGGTATGCGGTTCAACACACTGGCCGCAACCTCACGTCTCGCCGTCAAACGTGGCCAACGAGTTGTCGCGAGGCATACGGTCGAGTTCTTCGAGCAACGCATCAGCGTCGGTGCCGCTCCAGAATCCAAGCACGACACAAACGCTATCACTCATCTCCAGCGTCGCTGCTGTGCCTGTCGCGTCGATGCCTGCGAAGCAACCATCGAAATCTCCACGTTCGACGTTGCCCACGTCACCGATGATGTGCGCGCTCGACCGGCCAACCCGCAACCTCTAACTGAGCACGCCCCTCCGCGAGGTGACGACGCCGGTGTTGAGGCCGTGCCAGTGCATGCGGCCCATGTGGCGGGCGTGCTCCACTTTGAAGCAGCGGTCCATCACCACCTTCAGGCCGCCAGCCTCGGCGATGGCCGCCCCCTCCCAGGAGATGACGCCGAACTGCAGCCAGAGCGCCTTCGCGCCGATCTGTACCGCCTGCCGCGCGATCTCCGGCACGGCGTCCGGCCGCCGGAAGACATCGACGACATCGACCGGCACAGGGACCTCCAGCAGCGAGGGGTAGCTCACTTCCCCCAGCACGGTCGATTCGCGCGGGTTGACCGGGATAACCCGGTAGCCGTGCCGCTGGGCGTAGAAGCCGACGAAATGGCTGGCCCGCAGGACATCCGACGACAACCCGACGATCGCAACCGTGCGCGCGGTATGCAGGATCTCGCGGATGACCTCCGGGTCCTGGTAGCGGGCGATGTCCTGGGCGACTGTTGGGGTTGCGCCATTCGGCTCCGTGTTCATGCCCGCACCTCCTGCCGGCTCTCAACGACCCGTCGCGCTGCCGCCAGGCCGCGTTCCAGGTCCCAAATCAGGTCATCCAGCGTTTCCAACCCGACCGAGAGGCGGATCGTCCCAGCGCTGATCCCGGCGCCTGCCAGCTCCTCGTCGGTGAGCTGGCGGTGGGTGGTGCTGGCGGGGTGGATGACCAGGCTCTTGGCATCGCCAACGTTGGCCAGGTGGCTCCAGAGCTGCAGTGTTTCAATGAAGGCCACCCCGGCCTCGCGCCCGCCGCGCAGGTCGAACGAGAAGACGGCGCCGGCTCCACCGGGGAGGTACTTCTTCACCAGCGGGCGGTAGGGGCTACCGGCCAACCCACCGTAGCGCACCCCTTCCACCATCGGGTGGCCATACAGGAACTCGGCTACCCCTTGCGCGTTCTCGACGTGGCGCTGCATCCGCAACGGCAGGGTCTCCAAGCCGAGCATAAAGAGGAAGGCGTTGAACGGCGACATCGCCGCGCCGAGGTCGCGCAGCGTTTCCGTGCGCAGCTTGGTGACGTAGCCGTAGACCCCGAACGTCTCGTGGAAGGCCAACCCGTGGTAGGCCGGCGAGGGGTCGGCGACAACCGGGTAGCGCCCGTTCGACCAGTTGAACTTCCCCGCCTCGACAACAACGCCACCGATGCTCGTGCCGTGCCCGCCAATGAACTTGGTGGCGGAATGGACGACGATGTCGGCCCCCCACTCAATCGGCCGGCACAGGTAGGGCGAGGCAAAGGTGTTGTCGATCATCAGCGGCGCGCCGATGCCATGGGCAAGGCCGGCGACCGCTTCGATATCCAGCACGTTCCCACCGGGGTTACCGATCGTCTCACCGTAGAGCAGCTTGGTGTTCGGGCGGATCGCCGCTCGCCAGGCCGAGAGGTCATCCGGGTCAACGACCGTCAGCTCCACCGACAGCTTGCGGAACAGGTGCTTCAGCTGCGTTGTCGTGCCGCCGTAGAGCGCGCGTGAGGCCACCACGTGGTCCCCCGGCATCAACATGGTGAACAGCGCCGCCGACTGCGCCGCCAGCCCACTGGCAAAGGCCACCCCACCGACGCCCCCTTCCAGGTTGGCGACGCGCTCCTCGAAGGCGGCAACCGTCGGGTTCATGATGCGCGCGTAGGTGTTGCCGTACTCCTGCAGGTTGAAGTAGGCCGCCGCCATGTCGGCATTCTCGAACACGTAGCTCGTCGTTTGGTAGATCGGCAGGGCGCGCGCGCCGGTGGTGGGGTCCGGGCGTTGCCCGGCGTGGATCGCGCGGGTGTCGAACCCGAAGGTGTGCAGCCCTTCGTCCTCCTGCACGGGGTCGATCAGGTCGTCGTCATCAAACATTGGCGGCTCCTGTCCGGTGGCCACGGTCACTCTTCCCCGTATGGTACCCCGTTCATGTAGCATGGAAAGGACACGCGGCATTCCGCCGCCGGAACGGAGAGAGTTGGATGCCGAAATTCTCCGGCCAGGAGACGATTAAGTCCGATCCGGAAACGATCTGGGCCTTCCTGATGGACCCCAAACGCTTCGCCGCCTGCGCCCCGGCGATGAAGAACGTGAAGGTGAAGAACGAGCGCGAGTTCTCGTTCGAAGTGCAGATCATGGGGCGCGGTATCGAGTTCAAGGCCAAGTGGGAGGACCTCCAACGCCCCACCTACGCCCGCCAGAAGCTCAATGGCGGCAGCATGCTGACCGGCGGCGCAAAGATGGACAACGAGTTCCGCATCTCCCACGCCGCGGGCGTCTCGACCGTCGACTGGACCTCCGACGTGGAACTGAGCGGCGCGGCGAAGATGCTCGTCTCAGAAAGCCAACTGCGCGGCATGGTCAACGAGATGATCCAGGACGCCGTCACCTGCATCAAGGGCCAGGTGGAGACGCAGTAGGCGTTCTGGATATCGCAGGCGGTTCGCTACCGGCGCCCCTCGAACAACAGCGAGAGGGTACCTACATAGCGCGGCGCCAAACGTTCTATCGCCCGTACAGCCCCGTCATGTCGGCCAGCGCTGCGGCGAGGTCCGGCTGCAGCGCGTTCGGGTGCATCCGCCAGGCCCAGTTGCCCCAGGCGCGGCCGGGCAAGTTCATACGGGCTTCGCCGCCGAGGCGCAGAATGTCTTGCAGCGGGGCGATGGCCGTTTCAGCCACGGAGGACCAGGCGGCATACAGCAGGTCCCAGGCGATGTCGCTGCCGTCACTACGCAGGTACGTCGTGACGTGCTGGCGGGTGGCATCGTCGAGGGTTGCCCACCAGCCGAGGGTGGTGTCGTTGTCGTGGGTGCCGGTGTAGATGACGGTGCGGTGCTCCAGGTTGTGTGGCAGGTAGAGGTTCTCTGGGCCGGAGCCGAAGGCGAACTGCAACACCGCCATGCCAGGGAAGCCGAGCTCGCGGCGCAGGGCGTCGACCGCCGGTGTGATGACGCCCAGGTCCTCGGCAATGATCTCGCTGCGGGGCAGCGCGGCAGTGATTGCGTCGAACACCCCCACCCCGGGGCCGGGCTGCCAGGCGCCGTTGACCGCTGTACGCTCCCCAGCCGGCACCGACCAGTAGGCCTCGAACCCCCGGAAGTGGTCGACCCGGGCGATGTCGACCAGTTCGAATACGGCCCGCAGGCGGGCGATCCACCAGCGGTAGCCATCGGCGGCCAGGGCATCCCAGTCATAGAGCGGGTTCCCCCACAGCTGGCCGGTGGCGCTGAAGTAGTCTGGCGGCACCCCGGCAACAGCGGTCGGATGACCATCAGCATCCAGTTGGAACAATGCGCGGTTGGCCCAGACATCGGCGCTATCCAACGCAACGAAGATCGGCACATCGCCGATGATCTGCAGGCCAAGCTCATTCGCCCGCTCGCGCACGATGCGCCACTGGCGGGAGAAGGCAAACTGCATGAAGCGCTGGGCATCGATCTCATCGGCCAAGCGTTCGCGGGCGGCGGCCAGCGCCTGTGGTTCACGCAGGCGCAGAGCTGGCTCCCACTCCAGCCAGCTCGCTCCGCCGTGCGCGGCCTTGAGCGCCATGAACAAGGCGTAATCGTCCAACCAGGCGGCGTGCTCGTCGCTCCACACCCGCAGCGCATCGTACAAGGCTGGCGCTGCGCCGGAACGCAGGCGCGCAGCAGCCCGCCGCAGCCGTTCCAGCTTCCAGGGGATCACCGCACCGAAGTCGACGTGTTCCACAGGGAACTGTGCGCCCTCCAGGTCGTGCGGCCCCAGCAGCCCATCTTCCACCAGGGAATCGAGCGAGACAAGCAGCGGGTTGCCAGCGAAGGCCGAAAACGACTGGTACGGGGAATCGCCGAAGCCAGTTGGCCCCAGCGGCAACACCTGCCAGCGCGTCTGCCGCGCCTCGGCAAGCCACTCCATAAAGGCCGTCGTGCCCGCCCCCAGGTCACCGATGCCATGCCCCCCGGGGAACGAGGTCGGGTGGGCCAGCACCCCGGAATACCGCGGCGGTGGGTGGCGGTCGGTCGCCGTAGATCGCTCCGGCGCCGTCGCATGCATGCGTAGGCCCTCCCCGTAACGCTACATCGGTTCCTTGCGCTCAATACTACGACGCGCAGAGCCATCCCGGTCGAGCACGTCATGACGCTCGTTCGGCGAGTGCGCATATACTGCCATCCAACATATTTTTCTCCAGGCGAGAGGAGTTCCAATGACTGACTTGCTCATTCTCTCCTGCTCACAACGCAAGCGGCATGATGCTCCTCTGATGCCGGCAATCGAACGTTACGACGGTCCGCGCTATAGAATGCTGCGCCGACACATCCGTACCAGACCTGAAGCCGACATAGACGTGTTCGTCCTTTCAGCAGAATACGGACTCTTCCCCGGCTCACTGTCAATTGCTAACTACGACCGCGTACTCACCTACGATCGTGCTCTCGAACTGCGCCCGTCCACGAGTCGTCTAGCTCATTCCCTCGTTTCAGGTGGGCACTACACGCGGGTATACATCGATGGCGGACGACTCTACGAGCTTGCCCTGGATATTGAGCATTTCCCACGCCCACCAAGGGTATCTGTAGAAATTGGAACTGGTAGCCAGGGTGCACGACTCTCTCAGCTCCAGGTGTGGCTGAACCGGAAAACAGGGGACCAACGGCCAGGCTATGCACCGTCGCCCTCCCGCGACGTGCCGCGATTACGCGGCGTCGAAATAACGCTAACGCCCGAACAGGTACTAGACGTCGCAGAGCGAGGGGTGGATCAGGATCCGGAAGGTGCCAGTCGCTACTACACGTGGTACGTGAATGTTCATGGCCGCCGCGTTGGAGCGAAGTGGCTTGTGTCGCGCCTGACCGGGCTTGAACCGAGCGAGTTCATTTCCACTGAGGCGTGTCGGTTGCTAGGCGATCTGGGCATCGAGGTGAGGCGAGTATGAGCACTCACGATCGATCTGAAAACTGGGGGACGAGTGAAGCCGTAGACATCGACCTTCAACGCCAGAGACATCTGTTTCTGAAGCTCGCCGAGAATGCGTTCTTGGTCGCGGAAAGCCTGAGAGACAACTACTTCAAGAACACTGCAGCGTTTATAACAGCACTCAGACGGGCAATGATGCGACAGGATTCGATCCTGGCTACGTCTGCTGTCGATGATCTGGCTTGGGACGACTGCGCTGGGGAGGTTGTCACCTTTGTCGATGGCGGTGTCGGGCAGGTGCAAATCTCCAGCCAAGTTCCGATTCTCCTCAGGGTAGGGTCATACTGCGTCAGAACCGGAGAGCGTCAACTCGCCAGTCGTGAGAGCTTCGGTTACTACCCGGTGATCCTCGGCGATCTGGAGGGTGGAAGCAAAGAACGCAAGGACTACATCGACATCGTGCGGATCTCGGCGGAGTTGCTCGGCGGCCTCAGTGCGCTTGATCGAACCCAAGACTTGAACGTCCTGATGTTCCATGGCCCCCTGATGTACCTGGTTGAAGCATACGCCGGTCACGCGCCGTTCACGGAACGTGATATCGATCTCTTCCTTGGGCAGTATGGGACAACCTCTGATCAGGGGCGTGACCTTAAAGAGGAATTCCTTCGCCAAGCTCGGATCGACATATATCCCGCGATGACCGATGACGCGCGACGCCTCGTGGAACGAAGGCTGTTCGAACCGTTGGCTTGGATCGCGTTCTTGTATCGGAGTCTCATCCGTGTCGCACGTGAGCGTCCCAAGCCACCAGTGATCGTTGGCGTCGTCGAACGTGGCGATCTACGCGAATTTATCGAGACAGTGTTACTGAGACGAGTATTTCGCGGATTGCGTGAGAAACAGCGCGAGGACTACTTCAATACCATGTATGGTCGGACCGACCTTGTCTCTGAGAAGGCGCTCCTTGACCGGCTCGGGTATACCGATTCCCTGCTCATGGGAATGCTCCTACGACCGGGAGAGGCATCCGAGCCTTGGGAGGTAGGCAAGTTCGCCGGACTACGCGGAGGTCAAATGGGATTGCCAGGTGAGGCTTCCACAATGCCGATGCGCTGGGAGCCTTTGCAGCCGCCAAGCCCATTCGGGTTTCCCCCGATTGTTGCGTGCTATGTTCATGTCTCGGAAACAACGGAACCCATCCGGGTTGAGGTATTCAAGGAGCTGGGGATCGAACATCTGCGAGAGGCTGCCCGCAGAGCCTATCTGTACGCACGCCTCCTGCCCGGGTACGGTTTCCCTGTCGGACTCGACATAGCAGACAAGTACGCGAAAGTGCCAACCTGGCTCACAGACGCATACGGAAAGATCATCCGCCACCAGCTAGGGGTCAGCCTTCAACAGGGAGAAATCAGCGATGCTGACATGCGCCGGATCCTCGTCCAGGCAATCTACATGACGCATCGAGACTGGCTCTTCCGTCCTCAGGCGTAATTGTAGGAAGGCACCGATGCAGGACTCGAACCAGCACCATGAATTGAACGCATATGTCGGGACGATCGTCGGCGAAAGCACGAGCCGCGAGTTCCGCCTCGCAGTCGCACATGAGGCAATTCGTGAGCAGGACATTATTGCTGTGGACGCGCAGTTACGCTCGACAACTCCCGGAGTGCTGCCCGAGCAATTGAGAATCTGGGCAAAAGTTCAGCGCATCGAGCGAATGAACCCGTTGTTCCCATCTGAGGCCGGCCACGAACTCGCCGCAACGCGTACGGACCCGTTCGACACGGTGCTGTCGCTCTCGCGTGAGATGGTGACAGCCGTGTGCCAAGTACTCGGCGCCGAGCGCTTTGGAACTGACGCGGTTGGGCGACTTGACCAACTGCGCTACCCACCACAGCCAGCGACGAGAGCGTATCGCCCAGCTTCTGAAGACTTGGTACGCGTCCTCCTCGGCGACCTCGGCAAGAATGATCGGCGCGCGCTCGACATCGCCGTCCTGGCGAACCGACCGGAAGTTGATGTCAAGGTCGATGGGCACGCTGTCGTGACGCGCCACTTAGCTATCCTTGCGATGACCGGCGCTGGAAAGAGTTGGGCCGCGCGTCGCATTGTGGAGGAACTTGCGAAGCGCCAGTACCCAATCGTCATATTCGATCCGCATGGGGATTACACTGGCCTCGCGGACGTCAAAGGACTTGGTAACCGCGTGCGCAGATACTACGCACAACTGCCACTATTTGAAGAGGATGCCGACACAGTTGCCAGGATTGTCAGCGACCTTGGATATGGACTCCGCGATACCATGAGGTTTCGCTTTCCAGATGTATTTGAAGCAGCTCGCTCCTTTTTCGACTGTAATGATACTGAACTAGCGAAGAGAATAGCATCTCTAGGAGAACTCGCTGGAAATTCAGTCCACACATACGGGGTACAACCGAATATGTGGCTGATAGCAAATATGGCGAGCGCAGGTCGCTTTGCAGTGCTTGATGGGAAAACATCACTAGTCACTTGGGATTGGCCAGAGCTGGCTCGATACAATCGACGGGACGCCGCAACACTTGAAGCTATCGAGAAGCGCTCAAGATCGGCAGCTTCAGTCTTGCACCGAATGGAGCGAATCAACCGCAGCATCGCTCGCGCCGCAGATCCACTCCCGATCGACCGCAGGCAGATTGTTGGTGACGGGTCTATATCGATCATCTCACTCGCTGGCTACACGAGCGATTTTCAAGCCACCATTTACAGCATAATTGCCGATGACCTGTTTGAAGCGCGTGTCCAAGATCCTGACTCGTGGCCAGTATTGCTCGTATTGGAGGAAGCACACAACTTCGCCCCCGCTCAGTCCCGCACCCCCGCGGAGTCTCGGGCCATAACGACGACCCGCCAGATTGCGCAGGAGGGGCGTAAGTTCAACGTCGGACTGATCCTGATTAGTCAGAGGCCGTCACGACTGGACGAAACGACGCTATCGCAATGCAATTCATACGTCATCATGCGCATGGTCAACCCGGCGGATCAGAACTTCGTCCGCCGAGTTGTGGAGTCGCTCGGCGAAGATGACGCCCGCATGTTGCCGGATCTTGACGTTGGCGAAGCGATACTGTCCGGTCAGTTGGTTAAGTTTCCAACCCTCGTCCGTTTGAAAGAGCCAGAGTCAGCGGGAGAACGCGAGGAACGAGACGCATTTGCTGTACTTGACGAGGTACGTCGGAACAACCCGTCGTCCGCTTCGGCGCGCTGACCAGTGCTGCTCGTCGCTGGCTTGAGCCTCAAGAACTTGAAGCCTCGAGTCTGGGATCCAGACTCGCAATGGCACATCCCCTCCTTGCATGCGGTCATGGTGTCCTATGGTGACTTCCACCGAATGCCCGCTGCTCGCCGTGCAGCGATGGACGTCGGAATCCGTGCATTCCTCAGCGTGCCGGACAATGTCAGCATTTTTCTAGACAATGGGTCATTCTATTTCCTTCGTCGCAACGGCCACACCAGTGTTGACGCGTACATGGACTTCGTCCGACACGCTCGTCCAGACTGGTTTCCTGTCCCACGTGACGTGATTCCCAACCCGAGCATGTCCAAGGAAGCACAATTGTCCTGCCTGACAACGACCATGGAACAGAACCGCCGGTTCAGTCAATCAGGCTGTGTTCCCGTCATTCACATTTGTGATGTTCTTGAGGAATACCTCACCGCAATGATCGATTGCCAATCTGCAGGCAACACGAAGGCGGTTGCGATTGGCGGGATCGTCCCGAACCTACTGCGGGCTCCCAAGGCCAGACCATATCGACACATCCTCGACTCGACGAAGCGCATACGCGAGACGTTTAAGAGTTCACGAATTCACGTTTTCGGAATAGGTGGCACCGCGACTCTCCACCTGGCGTATCTTCTCCAAATGGATTCGGTGGATTCAAGCGGGTGGAGGAATCGCGCCGCGAGAGGAATCATCCAGCTCCCTGGACGTGGTGATCGTCTCGTAGCAGAACTGGGAAGCTGGCGCGGACGAAGGCTGAGTCGTGAGGAACATGAAATCCTTGATTGCTGCAATTGTCCAGGCTGTCGCGCTTTCGGTATTGAGGGCTTATCCGCATCAGGAATCGAAGGGTTCTCTCATCGGGCAGCCCACAACCTCTATACGCTGGTACGAGAACTTCAATTAATCGAAAGCAACCTGAGAGACGGGACGTACAATTACTGGTACGCGACTCACCTGAACAATTCAATCTACCGCCCCCTGGTTGAGTACGCTCTCAACATGACTCAGCCTGTACCCTGTAACGACGCTGGGCCTACCATCCCCGCCCCACCAGCGCGCGGGTAGGAACAGACAGGGCCAACACGCGGGTCGTCTGGGCTGGGTTGAAGTTGTCGTCGCTGACGAGCAGCAGGGTGCGTTCGCCGTTGATGCTGCGGCCCCAGGCGAGGGCTTCGTAGTTGTCGAGCAGGCGGTTGGGCTGCGGCTGTCTGTTCGGCACGCCAGCATCCGGGCAACCAGCGATATCGACCAGCAATGTCTTCGGTACTGGTGTGGCTTTGCTGCTGCCGAGAGCGGCGATGGCGCTCACATCGGCGGCGTTCGTCAGAGTGGCGCTGAACACCCGCACCGTGTTGCCGTAGCCGGGGACGTAACTGCGCTCCAGCACCAACAACCGGTCGTCGGAAAGGGCCAGCACGTCGCTGACGGCCTGCAGCGCCTGTGTCTGGTAGTAGTACTCCGCTGCCAGGTGGAAGTTCAGGCCGCTGTTGTCCGGCACATAGCGCAGGATACGGTTCCGACCCTTGCCGGTCAAAGTGTAGCCATCCGGTCCCAGGGGCGCCTCCATGACCACGAACAGACTCTTGCCACTGGGGGAGAGGGAAACCCCTTCGAAGGCGGCGTTGTGCACGGCCTGCCCAGCCGGGGCGACCTTGAAGCGCTGTGGGACCGGCAGTTCCGCCAGTAGCCGGCCATCGCGGGCGAAGCGGCGCAGGCTCGGCTCGGTTTCCGAAGCAATGAGCCAGTCGCCGTTGGTCGCCAGGGTCAGGCCCTCTCCGTCGAAGTTCGCGCCGGTGAAGGGGGCGCCGTTGGCGTTCAACAGGGTAGTCACTGCGGTGACAACTGGCGCGCCGAGGCCGCTCTGTGTCTGTGGGATACGCAGGGTGTAGATGCGCGCGGCGGTCGTGCCCTGGCCGTCGACGAGGCTGTAGTAGACATCGCGGGCAGCATCGTAGACCATGCCGGACAGCCCGCCGATGTCGGTCGCGGCGTAGGTCTGCTTATCGAGCGCGTCGGAGTAGCCGATCAACCCAACGTTGGGGTTGCAGGTCGGCCAGCGGGGGGCTGCAGCGCCGGCCGGTGCGCCAACCAGCAGCATGCCACCCAGCAGTGCGACAACCGGCAGCACCCGCCAGGCGCGCTTGCGGGTGGTCACACAGGATGCGCTCATCCTCGTTCCTTCGCGCTACACACGACGATCATGCTCCTGATGGTAGCACCACCAGCGCTGAGCCGGAACGGCGTCTGGTCCCGAGAGCTACTCGCCGGCGTTGAACAACAGGAGGATATCGCCGCGCATGCCGTCGCCATCGTTGCCGGCGCTGAAGGCCATGGCGGAGAGCGCTTCCAGCAGCGCGCGGGCCTGTGGGTCGAGGTCAGCCAGCTCACCCGGCGGGAGCAGCGCCATGAGCGGGTGGAACGCGACGTAGCCGGCAAATCCGCTGGTTTCCGGCAGCGCGTCAACCGCCCGGCGGAAGGTTGGGTCAGCGGCCAGGGTCCCTGTGGTCGCTCCCTCCGATTGGTAGGAAACGATCATCCGCAGGGTGTCGCCCTCCAGGCGCACCACGGCTTCCACCCCAGCGGTGCTGAGGCTGAACCCGTTCGCATCATGCTCCAGTGGAACACCGGAGAGCGCGACCATATCGGCCATCTCTGCGAGCGTCGCTGCGACGACTGCCGGGTCGTCCACGTGGGCAAAGAAGCGCACGTCGGCCCCGCTGACTGTCCCCACGCCACTGAGCGCCGCTCCCAGGGCGTAGTCGCCACGCATCTGCCCGAAGAAACCGCCGTCGAGGTCGAAACCGACCATGCTAACCATGTCGAGCATGGCAGCCGAGCCCATCTCGCCGCTATCACCCAGGGCATCGTTCAGCTGGGCCATTTGCTCACTGATAGGCTGCCAGACCGTGGCGTAGAGATCGTGCCCTGCCAGCAGCATGAACAGGTTCGCTGGCATCTCGTTGCTGAAGGCATCCAGTCTCGCGCCGCTGCCGAAGTCGGGCGACGCCGCTGGACGGGCGCTGCTGCGGCTGCTCAGCCGCAGGGCGTTATCCTCCGCCTTCAGGGTGATCGTCACCTGCCCCCACTCTTCCAGCTGGAATGCTTCGGCCGGCAGGTCGGTGGGTACGTTTTCGGCCAACGCGTCGTCAACCAGTGCGCCGATCGCTGTCGTATCGATGTAGGCGAAGAGCAGTGGGCTCGCGGCGGCGCGCTCTGCCGCCGTCGTGAAGGCAGCGACCTGGTCGAGCGCGCCATCGCGGCGGGCATCGACAACCTGCTCGAAGGCGGCAACGCTGCTGGTGAAGGCCAACACATCGTCGATGATCCCAGCGGCTGAGGCATTTGCTGCGCCGGTGTAGTAGGTCACGCCGCGATAGGTCGCTGCAACTGGCGCGTCGTCCTCCAGCAGTACCGGGATAGCCGCTTCAGCAGCGGCACCGTCGCCAATCTGCACCAACAGCGCCATATGCGGCTCAGACGTGGCGCCGGCAGTCGGCCAAACCGCGACCCCAACTTCGTCGCCAATCGCCGGGCGCAGCGGTTCCTCCCACAGGGATGGATCCAGCCCAGCCTGCCTGGCCGCTTCCTTCGGGAGTTCGGCGAGGTCGTCATCCAACCCGAGGTCACGGGCCATGTTCCAGGCATCGAGCCAGGCCTGACTCCGGCGGTCGGTGTTGATAGCGATGTAGGCGTAACTATCGGCCGGTGCGTAGGCGGCAGTGGCACGGTCCTCGTGGCCGAGCAGTGTCCGGAAGGCGAACGCCGCGCCGATACCGATGACCCCGACCGTCAGCAACCCCAGGAGCGTGCCGAAAACCACGAAGTGCCAGCGTGTGCCCCGGCGCTCCTGCGGGGCGGCCGGTTCCGGTGGGGGGCTCTGCGGCTGCGGCGGGCGCGAAACATTGGTCTCGGAGACGGCGGGGCGCTGCCACTGTGGCGCGGTCCCGGCAGCGGAGCCGGTGGGGATCCGGCGCAGGGGCGCTGGGTGTTCGGCCATTGGTCAACCTCGTGTCGCTGCAGTGGGTGGCGCGCGCCGGAGCGCACCCCCAGCGCCCTCCAACAGTACCGTGACCGCCACCGCTGCGTCATGGGCCATCGGTCACGCTTCGGGCAGCGGCCCGTTGATCAGGACCTTATCCGGGTTGAGCAGCCCCTGTGGGTCGAACGCCTGCTTGATCGCGCGCATCAGGGCGATCGCCGCAGGGCCGGCCTCGCGCTCCAGCGCCTCGCGCTTGCCGATGCCGATGCCGTGTTCGCCTGTGCAGGTGCCGCCCATCTCCAGCGCGCGCAAGGTGAGCCGGTTGGTGAACTCGCGCCCACGGGCGCGGTCGTCCGGGTTGTCCGGGTCGATCAGCAGCACGGTGTGGAAGTTGCCATCGCCAACATGCCCGGCAATCGCGACCGGGAAGCCAAACGCCTCCAGGTCGGCGGCAGTGGCATCGACGCACTCGGCCAGGCGGGAGACCGGCACGCAGACATCGGTGGCGATGGCGCGGCTGCCGGGCCGGCTGCGGATTGCGGCGAAGTACAGTTGGTGGCGGGCGCGCCACAGCCGGTTGCGCGCTTCAGTGGTCGTTGCCCACTGGAATTCCCCAGCGCCGTAGGCATCGACAATCGCCCGCACCGCCTCGGCCTGGTCGGCCACCGCTGCGGGGCTGCCGTGGAACTCGAAGAACAGTGTCGGCGCTTCGGGGCCATCCAACCCCGCGTGGCGGTTGATCATCGTCATCGTCAGCGCATCAATGAACTCGCAGCGCGCCACTGGGATACCCTGCTGGACGATGCTGATGGCCGCTTCCACCCCCGCCGCCATACTCGGGAAGACGCAGACCGCCGCTGCGATCTGTTCCGGGATGCCGCGCACCTTGAGCGTCAGCTCGGTAATGATGCCGAGCGTGCCCTCCGCGCCGATGAACAGGTGGGTCAGGTCGTAGCCGGCCGACGACTTGCGGGCGCGGGTGCCGGTGCGCACCACCTCGCCATTCGCCAGCACCACCTCCAGCGCCAGCACGTTGTCGCGCATCGTGCCGTAGCGCACCGTCGTCGTGCCGGATGCGCCGGTCGAGGCCATGCCACCCAGCGAGGCATCCGCCCCCGGGTCAACACTGAAGAACAATCCGTAGCGCGCCAAATGCTCGTTCAGCGCTACCCGCCGGATACCCGGCTGCACCCGCACATCCAGGTCGTCAGCATGCACCTCCAGCACCCGGTCCATGCGCGAGAGATCGACCGTCACCCCACCGCGCGTCGGCAGGACATGCCCTTCCACCGATGTCCCAGCGCCGAACGGCACGATCGGGACCCCGTGGCGGGCGCAGATGCGTACCACCTGGGCGACTTCGGCCGTTTCTACTGGAAAGACGACCGCATCCGGCAGGCGGTCAGGGAACGAGGACTCGTCGTGGCCATGCTGGCCGCGCACCGCATCATTCGTGACGACACGGTCGCCCAATAGCGCACGCAGGTCATCGATCACTGACGCAATCGGCGCGGTCATGGTCATCGCTGAATCTCCTCACAGGTGTGGTCCGCAATCCGTGGGCAACGAGGGTAGAGCGTATTGGCTTGCATTATCGAGCATCCCACGTTGTCAATACCGCCTCCAGCGCCCGGATCAGTTGATGGCTATCGGTCAAGTACCTTCGTTGTGCTGCGTCGGGGAGCAATACCGAAATGCAACAGATTGCGCTCACCACCTCGTAGGCATTGACGACGCGCGCGCGCAGGCACATGCTTGCGGGTATGGACGACGCCCTGCGCCACCGATTGCTCTACTACCTGGAAGTCGCAGTGATCGTGGCCGCCTTCGCGACGGTGCCGGTCACCTTGCTGTACTTTCGCTCCGGCGGAAACCAGCGGCTGCTCCTTGCCAGCTGGCTCATTTGGCTGATCTTCTTCTGCGACCTGGTCGTGCAGCTTTGGCTGGAACCACCGACGCGCGCCAACCGGCGCAAGCACCTGTTCAACCTGGCGATTGTCGTGCTGACGTTGCCGGCGCTGCCGGCAGTGCTGGAAGTGCTGCGCCTGGCACGCCTGGCGCGGCTCGCGCCGCTCCTGCGCCTCACCGGCAGCCTCTGGCGTGGGGCCGACGCATTCCGGATCATCTTCCGGCGGCGTGGCATGGTGCTGGTGGCCACGTTGGCGACCGGCTCGATCCTGGTTGGCGCGGCGGTAATGCACCAATTCGAGCCGGAGACGGTGCGTGGCGGCTACGGTTCCGCCATCTGGTGGGCGATCGTCACCCTGACGACGGTCGGTTACGGCGATATCGCGCCGGCCACGACTGCTGGGCGGATCACTGCCGGCATTTTGATGTTGGCCGGTATCGGGCTGATCTCGACACTGGCAGCCGCGATCGCCGCCTACTTCGTCGGGCAGGACGAATCGCCGGAGCTCAAGCGCATCGAAGAACGTCTGCTGCGGATCGAACGGCATCTCGAAGCGGTGGCCCGCGACCGTGTTGGCGCCCCGAGCAACCCGGACGACGTTCCAGGGGTTGCCCTGAGCGCGCCGCTGGCCGATGGACCTGAGACGCTTGACTCCGAACATACATCATAATCCTGAACACTGTTCGGAACGCCTATTGACATTCGGTTGATTGCAGGGTAACCTACGCCTGCTAGCAACACCGAACACTGTTCGGGAACTTTCGGAGGGCAGGCGCCATGGCAGCGGAGACAATGACGGCAGCCGAGGCACGCAGGGCACGCGCGCGCGAGGAGATGCGCGAGCAGATCCTGGCAACGGCGCGGGCAGCGGTCGCCCAAGTTGGGGTCGCCGGCCTCTCGATGCGCGCCATCGCCCGCTCCATCGGTTACTCTCCCGCCGCGATCTATGAATACTTCCCCTCAAAGGAGGACGTCCTGCAGGCGCTCTACTTTGAAGGGGCCGGTGGCCTGGCTGGCCGGATGCAGGCAGCGTTGGACGCATTGCCCGCCACGGCATCGGCGAGCGAGCGCTTGCAGGCGCTGGGTCACGCCTACCGTGAGGCAGCCCTGGGCCAACCGGAAACCTATCGGTTTGTCTTTGGAGATGCCGAAGCCGGCTTCATCCCGAACGAGATCAACCAGCAGTGCGGCCTGGAGGCCTTCGAGCTGCTGGTCGCCACCGTCGCCGCCGGCATCGAAACCGGCGAGTTCGCCCCGGCCGACCCGCTCGCGGCGGCGGTCAGCGCCTGGGCGCTCGTCCACGGGTTCGTGATGCTGGAGATCGGCGGGAAGCTCAACACGCCACACAACACAGCGCCCCTGAGCCGCGCCGACTACGACGCGCTCTTCGCGGCTGCGCTGGCCAATCTGAGCTTCGGCATCGTGCGCCGCACCTAGCGCACGAACGCCACCCAACACGCAACCCACGCAAGACTCTCCGGTGAGGCTACTCACCGGGTAGAAGGAGGCTGTTCGCCATGCTGGCTCGCTTCGGATCCTTCCTGTACGACAGACGCTCAGCAACGCTCGTCGTCTCCGGCCTCACGCTCGTACTCGCCATTGCCACGATGGCCCTCACCGCTGGGCGGCTCGTCCCCAGCGGCTTCACCAACGACGGTTCGGAGTCAGCACGTGTCGAACGCCAGCTCGCCGAAACGTTCGGGCGGGGTCAATCGTCGCTGGTGCTGCTCTTCGATGCCGGTCGGCCGGTCGACGCCGGGGTCCGCGCCCAGGTCGATGCCGCCCTCGCCCCACTGGCGGCCGATCCACGGGTGGTGCAGATACTCACCGCCTGGAGCACTGGCGACTCCACGATGGTCTCGGCGGACGGCGCCAGCACCTACGCCGTCGTCCTGCTCACCATCGACGCCGACGCACAGGTGGAACAGCTCGACAGCCTGCTGGCGCTAGTCCAGCCAGGTGATGCCCTGACCGTCTCCGCCTCCGGCTTCGGCCCAATCGGCCAGGAGATCTCCCACGAAGTCGAAGAGGGCATCCTGCGCGCTGAAACGATTGGCGTACCACTGACGGTGCTGATGCAGCTCGTCGTCTTCGGGGGTCTGGTCGCCGCCGGTGTACCGCTATTGGTCGGCGCCCTGGCGATCGTCGCCTCGTTGGCCCTGATCTTCGCCCTCTCGCTGGCAACCGGCCAGTCGATCTTCGCAGCGAACATCATCTCACTGCTCGGGCTGGGGCTGGGGGTGGACTACTCCCTGTTCATGGTCGCGCGCTACCGTGAGGAGCTTCAGCGCCGGCCGGTGCAAGAGGCGCTCAGCGTGATGATGGGCACGGTCGGCAAGGCGATCCTGCTCTCCGGCATCACCGTCATCTTCGGTTTGGCGGCCACCCAGTTCTTCCCGCTCATGGCGATTCGCTCGATGGGCCAGGCCGGCATGCTGGTCGTCGCCCTCTCGCTCGTCTACGCCCTCACCTTCCTACCTGCCCTGCTGGCCATCCTCGGCCACCGCATCAACGCCATCCCGCTCGGCCTGCACACCCTGCGCCGCCGCAAGCCAACCACTGCCAATGGAAGCGAAAGCCGCTTCTGGGGCGGAGTTGCCCAGGTCGTCATGCGCCACCCGTGGCGGACACTGGCGCCGGTACTTGCCCTCATGCTGCTGGCCAGCCTGCCCTTCCTGCGCCTGAACATGACCGCTGGCGACGAAGCCGTGCTGCCGGAAGGCAGCCCGGCGCGGGTCACGACCGAGCGCATCGAGCGGGAGTTCCCCGCTGGGCAAGCCGACGCGATCCCAGTCGTCGTCTCGTTCAACGGCGATGTGCTCAGCCCAGAGAACCTGGCCCGCCTCGCGGCGTTCGTCACCGCCGCAGCCGCCATCCCCGGCGTGGAGGGGGCCGACAGCCTGCTGAACGCGCCGGACGGCAGCCCGCTTGACTGGCGCAGCTTCAGCGGCGACCCAGCCAGCCTCCCGCCCGCCGCACACATGCAACTGGCCCTGCTGGCGCGCGGCAACCAGACCCTCGTGCAGGTCTACACCCACCTCGACGGCGCGAGCGACCCAGCCCGCGAGATCATCCGCGACCTGCGCGCGCTCAACATCGCCGGGGTGCGGCAGGAGGTCGGCGGTAGCACGGCCACCT
>QEUZ01000422.1 GCA_003577355.1 Chloroflexota bacterium
ATCCCGACTACTTCCATCGGGATTCGTCATGAGGCCGGAAGCCAGGACCATGGCGCCAGCCACGCAGCACTGCAATCTTCTCCTTCCCCCTGGTTCCCTCCCCGCCCTGACCCGGGGAGGGGGCCGCCAGGGGAATATCGCTACCTCCTATCCGTTTAGAATAGACGTGCGGTAGGAGCCGCGCTTGACACCCCCGAAGGGGGGTTGTTACGCTCTGCACGATCGAGTTGACCCGGAGGCGAGACGCCCAGTGGCGACCCAGCACCTCATCCAAGCAACGCGCGCCGCCGGCTGGCCCCGCATCCCAGTCGCCCACCTCTCCTGCGAGACGGACGCCCACTTCAGCGCCATCCACTGTCGCGGCTAACGGCCCAGACGGGCCAGTGAGACGCTCCACGCGCCCGTGTGGCGGCGTGTCTTTCTTCCTGATGTGCGCACCAGGCACAAGCACGAAACGGTGAATGAGAACACGATGGTCTCGCGCAACCCCGAACTGATCCTCGATTCCGACATGCTGGCGGTCGCCTTCAGCAGCCGCCGCGCGCCCACAACCGAAAAGCCGCCGGAGAGCGTGCCGGGGGCCGGTAGCGCCCGGTCGCAGCTGCTGACGGCGCAGATCGGCAACACCCCGCTGATCCGCCTGCGTTCCCTGGAGCCGCATGCGGGCATCGAGGTCTACGGCAAGGCGGAGTGGGCCAACCCTGGCGGCTCGGTGAAGGACCGCGCTGCCCTGGCGATGATCGAGGCTGGGGAGCGCAGCGGCGAGCTGACCCACGACAAGACGATCATCGACGCCACCAGCGGCAACACTGGCATCGCCTACGCCATGATCGGCGCGGCGCGTGGCTACAAGGTGACGCTGTGCGTGCCGACCACCGCCAGCGTCGAGCGCAAGCGCATCCTGAAAACGTTTGGCGCGGAACTGATCCTGACCGACCCGGCCGAAGGCTCCGACGGCGCGATCCGTGAGGTGCGCAAGCGCTACGCCGAGGACCCAGAAAAGTACTTCTACCCCGACCAGTACAACAACCCGGAGAACTGGCGCGCCCACTTCCGCACCACCGGCGTCGAAATCTGGCGGCAGACGAGCGGGCGGATCACCCACTTCGTCGCCACCCTCGGCACCAGCGGCACCTTCGTCGGGACAACCCGCCGGCTGAAGCAGTACAACCCGAAGATCGTCGCCATCTCGGTCCAGCCGGATTCCCCGTTCCACGGGCTGGAGGGGCTGAAGCACATGGCCACGGCGATCGTGCCCGGCATCTACGACCCCACGCTGGCCGATGTGCCCGCCGAGATCGAAACCGAAGCGGCCTACGCTATGGCCCGCCGCATCGCCCGCGAGGAGGGCATCCTGCTCGGCATCTCCGGCGGGGCCGCGCTGGCGGTGGCGGAACGCACGGCCAAAGCGATCCCCGCCGGACGCGACGCCGTGATCGTCGCGGTCCTGCCGGATAGCGGCAGCCGTTACCTGAGCGACCGCTTCTGGGACGAGACGGATTGAGCCGGATGAACGAAGCAACCACCTCGGCAGCAGCCGTGCTGATCGCCCCCGAGCAGGTCGCCGAGATCTACCGCTACGCCGAAGCGACCTACCCGGACGAGTGTTGCGGTATCCTGCTAGGCCGGGATACCGCCGAGGGCCGGGTGGTCGAACGGCTCCTGGAGATCGAGAACACCTGGGATGAAGTCGAGCGCCGCCGGCGTTTCCTGATACAACCACAGGATCTGCTGCGGGCGGAACGCGAGGGACGCCGGAGCGGGCTAGACGTGTTGGGCTTCTACCATTCCCACCCGGACGCACCGGCGCGGCCTTCGGAGTTCGACCGCGAGCACGCCTGGCCCTGGTACAGCTATTTGATTTGCGGTGTCGTCCAGGGCAAGGCGCAAACACTCACCGGCTGGCAATTGCGCGCCGACCGCAGCGCGTACGACGAGGTATGGGTGGGGTGACCCTCACCCCTTGACGTGTGGAAGCAGAAGGGACAGACATGACGACGGTTGCAGCGGCAACGATTTTCATTCCGACGGCGTTGCGGGGCTTCGCCGGCGGCAACGCGAGCTACAGCGTGCCGGCCACGACGGTCGGCCAGGCGCTGAGCCAACTGACGGCGGAATACCCGGATCTGCGCAAGCACCTCTACAACGACGAGGGCAAGCTGCGCTCGTTCGTGAACATCTACGTCGGGGAAGAGGATATCCGCTACCTCGACGGTGAGGATACCGCGCTGAGCGCCGGCGCCGAACTGACGATCGTGCCGTCGATCGCCGGTGGCGTTTCCGCGCCGGAACGCCAGACGGTGCAGACGACCCTCACCAGCGACGAGATCCTGCGCTACAGCCGGCACCTGATCATGCCGGAGGTGGCGCTGAGTG
Source organism: Chloroflexota bacterium (assembly GCA_003577355.1). Classification (GTDB taxonomy): domain Bacteria; phylum Chloroflexota; class Chloroflexia; order Thermomicrobiales; family CFX8; genus CFX8. The sequence continues at coordinate 2,377 of QEUZ01000422.1, forward strand.
GCCAGGAGAAGCTGAAGGCGGCCAGTGTGCTGCTGATCGGCGCGGGCGGCCTCGGCTCCCCGCTGGGGCTCTACCTGGCGGCGGCCGGGGTCGGCACCATCGGCATCGTCGATAGCGATGTCGTTGATTTCACCAACCTGCAACGCCAGGTGATGTACGTCACCAGCGATGTCGGCACGCCAAAGCTGGATGCCGCCAGCGCCCGCCTGCGTGACCTCAACCCGCATATCACGATTAACACCCACAGCGTGCGGCTGACCAGCGAGAACGCGCTGGACATCCTCAAGGACTACGACATCATCGTCGACGGCACCGACAACTTCCCCACCCGCTACCTGGTGAACGATGCCTGCGTCATCCTCGGCAAGCCGAACGTCTACGGCAGCATCTTCCGCTTCGAGGGGCAGGTGTCGGTCTTCTACGCCAAGGAAGGGCCGTGCTACCGCTGCCTCTACCCGGAACCACCCCCACCGGGCCTGGTGCCGAGCTGCGCCGAGGGTGGCGTGCTGGGCATCCTGCCGGGCACCGTTGGCGCGATGCAGGCTACCGAGACGATCAAGCTGATCGTCGGCATCGGCGACCCGCTGATCGGCCGCCTGCTGCGCTTCGACGCGCTGGGTATGCGCTTCAAGGAATACAAGCTGCGCAAGGATCCACACTGCCCGGTCTGCGGCCCCAACCCAACCGTCACCGAGCTGATCGACTACGCCGAGTTCTGCGGCGTCACCCCCGAGCCGAAGCCGACGGAAATCGTCGCGCCGGAGTGGCAGATCACGCCAACAGAACTGGTCGCCGAGCGCTTGGCCGGCAAGGATCCGCTGGTGGTCGACGTGCGCGAGCCGCACGAATACGAGATCTGCGCCATCCCCGGCAGCGT
>QEUZ01000423.1 GCA_003577355.1 Chloroflexota bacterium
GCCGGTCAGCGCAACGCGCAACGTGCCGCCCCGCTTCGCATCCACCGGCGCACTGGTCGCGGTCGGGGGTGTCGCGGTCGTCGCCGTCGGGGCTGGGGCGACTGCTGTCGCCGGGGAGGCCGTTCCGCTGCCGGGCGAGGGTGTCGCACTCGCGTCAGGTCCGTCGTCATCCCCTCCGCACGCCGCCAGCAACGGCAGTACCGGCAGCGCCAGCCCAACGACACCCGCCATACGCAACAACCCTCGCCGGCTCACCCGGCGCGCAAGGAACGGGGCAACGTGCATCACTTGGCTCCTGCTACGTCCCAAACATCCAGTCTCACCCGGCCAAGTATCGTAGCACGCCACACAGGCGACGGCGGGTGGAGACACAACCAGGTTGCCAGGTGCGCTATTCATCACTGAAGGCGCAGCGCGCTGCCTGGGGTACGCCTACCTACGTCGCCGGTTCGCACCTAGCTCGACGCCGATAGACGGGTCAGGGAGCGCCACGTTCGCGCTGGATGGCGATGCAGGGCACATCCCCATAGGTGCAGAATACGCAGCAGTCCCCCTTCGCCGGTCGAAGCTGTTCCCCACACTGGGGACACGTCCAGCGGATGAGTCAGCCGTTCTCGGCAATCGACTCAACCCCTGCGTAACCACACACCGGGCACGTGAGGATTGACTGGGTAATGATGTCGGTCATCTTGACCTTCTCTCAACGCACCCACCTCATCCCGTCGCCTCACAGGACAGGAGGACAGAGATGAGATCATCCCACACTCCAGAGGTATGCCGGCAGCCGCGCAAGGATCGTCTCGTCGTCCGTCGTTGCCGGACCCTCGGGGCAGCCAGGACGCAGCACAGACGGAGCCTGAGCGCCGCGTTCACGGAGGCCACACAGTGCAGCGGATGCAGCGCTCCGTGGCCCAGGTGTCTGCCGTTGCAGGCGGCAGACGGGTACCAATTCCTACCGTGTTGCATCGAGCGCATAGACCGATACATGCGCGCTACTCTGCGCATCAAAGACGCTGCGCTGCCAGTTCGCGAAGCGGTTGACAAGCCGCATGCCTGCAATGCGGGCCATCAGGTCCATCTCACCCGGCGTGATCAGGCGGCAGACGATGGGGGCCAGCGCAATACCGTCCGCTGTGAGCCGGATGTGGTTCTCTTCAAGCAACTGGGTTACTGGGTCGTAGCGGGCAACATCGAGCACGACCACGTCTGTGCCAACATGCTCGGCATGCACGTAATCTGATGCGCCGGGGGCGATCCAGGCATGTGGCAACGCTGTTTCAACAACGAAGCACCCATCCGCGGCAAGGTGACGCGCAGCGTTCTCGAAGCAGCGGATCTGGTCCTCGGCGGTGATGAGGTTGAAGATGGTGTTGTAGACGAGGTAGACCAGCCCATAGTGCTGGCCGGTTGTCGCGACGCTCATGTCGCCGACCGTGACGTTGATCCGATCGCCGCCGGGTTTGGCACGCAGCCGTTCAACCATATGGGGAGATAGCTCAATGCCGTCGACGTGGACGCCGCGTGCTGCCAGCGGAAGCGCGATGCGGCCTGTGCCGATCGCGAACTCGAGCGCCCGGCGCCCCTGTGCGAGCGCCGCAAGAAACTCCGCGGCAGCTTCTTCGTCGCCACGAAGATGGTCGTCATAGCGCGCCGCCACCTCCGGCCCAAAGCTCGCAACAGGGTCATAGTGCTTCATCCTGCCGTATCTCCTCACAGGCTCGATGCTCACGTGGTTGCGTTCCGCACATGATGGGATCGGCGCGTACAGATGTCGCGCGTGCAAAGGGTATCCGTTCTGCCGATCGCGCGCCCGTTCCAGGGTGAGCGCCGCGCAGGATCGCGGACTCTACCGGGTGCTTCGACCAACTGTAGGCTGTCCAGACGGAGCAGCCGAGCGCAGCGAGGCGTCGACCGAGTTTGTATCTGAGTATTCAGCCTCCCCACCAGGTTCCATGTGACCGTGTTCATGTTTTGGCGCTATCATGGTCGCAGAGAAACGCCTGAAGCACCCAACCGATTTGGAGCTTCCATGCCTGGGTTGCACGAAGTGCTGCCACAGATACGTGAGCGCGCAGCCCGCTACCGACAGCCGCCAGGGATCAACGAACAGAACACGAAGGCCGGATTGATTGATCCTGTCATCCGCGCGCTGGGCTGGGACACCGAGGACCTCGATGAGGTACATCGCGAGTTCAAGGTCAAGAGCGCTGATAAGCCGGTTGACTACGCGCTGCTCGTGCTCAGGACGCCGCGGCTGTTCATCGAGGCCAAGAGCCTTGGAGAAGACCTCAGCGACCGGCGTTGGGCGAACCAGATCATGGGCTACGCGAGCGTCGCAGGCGTGGAGTGGGTCGTGCTGACGGATGGCGATGAGTACAGGATATTCAACTCTCACGCGCCAGTGCCCATCGATCAGAAGCTGTTCCGATCGGTTCGCATCAGCGACGCATCGGCTCTGGTAGTGGAGACGCTCCAACTCCTCTCGAAGGAGCGCATGAGCGAGAACTACATACAGATGATCTGGCAGGCGCACTACGTCGATCGGCAGATCAAGACAGTCGTCACCGGCCTGTTCACTCCCGAAACGGACCCCTCACTCGTGCGGCTCATCCGCAAGCGCATTCCCACGCTCTCGCCTGCAGAGATCAGGGCAGCCATCAGTCGCGCACACGTCCAGATTGAGTTCCCCGATATCGCCGACGTGCAGGCTCCTGAGCCGATAGGGGAGAAGCCGCCGTCTCAGCCGGATGACCACCCCAAGGGTCCCGGGAACCTGATCACGTTTCGCCAACTGATCGAGTCCGGCATCGTGACGCCGCCACTGATGCTGGAAAAGACCTACAAGGGGCATCGGCTGACGGCGCACGTTGATGAACATGGTCGCGTTTGGTACGCGGGGACTGCCTTCAACTCGCCATCAACCGCTGCATCTATCGCGCGGAAGTCAATCATCGGCTCGCCGCGCGACAGGAAGTACCCAAATACAAATGGCTGGATCTTCTGGCAGTTCCGCGATGACGAGGGGGTACTCCGGGATATTGATATCCTGCGGCGCCGGTTCAAAGCAGGTGGTGCGGAGCCATAGCTGTTTCGACACCTGCAGGGGGTGCGTTCCCACGCCGCGCTGCCCAACCGGAACAGCCCAACGCCACCCAAGCCACCCCTTCTCCCGTGGCGACGGGAGAATGGGACGGGGGTTGAGGGCGCCTCCCCCCGCAGTTATCGCGCTGCGACCTGCTCCGCAGCGCTACG
>QEUZ01000018.1 GCA_003577355.1 Chloroflexota bacterium
CGGACGTAACGCTTCTGGACAACAACATCAGACTACTTTGACATAGCCCTGAGATTGAGCGTCTCCCAGAAGTCGCGCGCTGCGGCTAGATCACCAGCGCGCGTGTCGCGCTTGTCAGGATCTCCGGTCCATCTTTGGTGACCAGCACATCATCTTCCACGCGCACCCCGCCCCAACCCGGAAAGTAGATCCCCGGTTCCGCGGTGATGACCATGCCCTCCTACAGGATGATGTTCGACCCACGGTCCACGTTCGGCAGCTCGTGCACTTGCAAGCCGATGCCGTGACCCAGCACATGGCTGACCGGAAGGCCGAGCCGCTCGATTTCGTATGCGGCCGCGTTTGCCGCAACCGATGCAACCGTGCCGGCCTTCAACTGGGCGATGCCAGCGTCGAGCGCAGCGATGACGGCAGCGTAGGCTTCCTGCAACCGCTCGTCCGGCTCACCCAGGCAGAAGGCGCGCGTCAGGTCGGCGCAGTAGCCACCGACGACCGCACCAAAATCCACCCAGCACGGTTCACCCGGCTCGATGGGGTAGTCGGTTGGCTCGTGGTGTGGGACTACCGCCCCCTCGCCGGCGCCGAGGATCGTCACGAAGGCAGTGGCGTCGGCCCCGTGGTCGAACATGTAGCGGTTGAGGAACCAGGCCGCTTCCTTCTCTGTCGTCCCCGGTTTCAGCCACTCGCGCATCGCCATATAGGCGGCATCGGTGATCCTGATCGCCTCGCGGATGAGTTCGATCTCTTCCGGTTCCTTGATTGCGCGGATCTCGCGCACCAGCTCGCCAACCGGCACGAGCTCAACCCTGTTCCCCAGGGCAGCGCGCAGCTCAAGGTAGACCCCAGCGCCCATGTGGACATCGTCGAACCCAACGCGCTGGTACCCTGCCTCGCGGATCAGGCTCGCCGTCTGGGTTGCCTTCACCGACGGCTGCCAGCCAGCCAGCGGCACGATCCGTGAACCACGCGCCTTTTCACGCGCCTCGGTCACGTCCCCCTGGCCCGCCAGCACGGTCGAGCCGTGCCCATCGGCCAGCACCCAGAAAGCGTTTTCACCGGGTTGGGCATCGAACATGCTCCAGCCAGTCAGGTAGAACCGGCTGGCAGGCTCGGTAACGATCAGGCCATCCAACCCCTCGCGCGCCAACGCAGCCCCGAGCTTCTCAATGCGATGCGGGATCATTGTGCCTCCTTGTCGTGTCCGGCTCAGGCGCCGATCACCTGCAGCTCTTTGGGGAACGTCGCCAGGTTGCGGTAGCCGCTATCGGTGATCACGACTGTGTCCTCGATTCGAACCCCGCCCCAATTGGGAACGTAGATGCCCGGCTCGACTGTCACGACATTGCCCGGGGCCAGGACATCAGCCGAACCGGGGCGCAAGCTCGGACCTTCGTTGATGCCGTGGCCAACCCCGTGGCCGTAGTAGTTGGCGTACCCGGCCTCGGCGATGATCGCCGCCGATGGTTCGTGCGCCTGCGCGCCGGTCATGCCCGCCTTCAGGGCCGCCAGTGTGGCCAGTTGCGCCTCCAGCACCGTGGCGTACACCTGTTGCTGGCGCTTGCTTGCCTCGCTAAAGATGAAGGTGCGCGTCGTATCCGAGCCGTAGCCGGAGCAGACCGCGCCAATGTCCAGCAGGATGAAGTCCCCCTTCCGCAGGGTGCGCGGGCTGTGCCGGTGGTGTGGCTTGGCGGCGTTCTCGCCAAACTGGACAATCAGGAAGGCCAACCCATCTGCGCCAGCTGAGCGCATGGCATGCTCGGCTCCCGCCGCCAGCTCGAATTCGCTGATCCCCTCGCGGGCGTGCTCGACGACGTAGCGGCAGGCTTCTTCATTGATCCGCATGCCCTTCTCGATCAGGGCAATTTCATCCTCGTCCTTCACCCAGCGCAGACGCTCGATCAGCCCGCTCGTCGGGACAAGCTCAACATCCGGCATGGCTGCGGCGTAGGCGGCGTACTGGGCCTGCGGCAGCACATGCGCTTCAAGCGCGACGCGCTTCAGCTTGCGCGCCTTGACAGCGGCGGCAGCGTCGGCTGCCGGATTACTCCGCCGGCCATGCACGACATCCTGGGCCGTCTCCGCGTTCTCGGTGATGTCGACCCAGTTGCTCAACAACACGGCGTCGTCCAGCGTCACCAACAGCTCGCACGCCGTGCCGGTTGCGCCGCACAAGTAGCGGATATTGCCCGGTTTGCTGGTGAAGATGCCGTCTAGTCCGGCTTCCCGCAGCTTCGCGCGTAGTTGGTCCATCCTCGCGGTCATTGGCAGGTCCTCTCACGTCCCTGTCACCGGTTGCCATTGTCAGTGCAGCTCCGTCTACAACCCAAGCACCCGTGCTGCATTACCACCGAGCACCAGCGCCTCGTCCTCGGCGCTCAACCCGGCATACTTGAACTTCTCGCGTTCAACAATCGGCGCCATGTACGGGGTTTCCGAGCCGAACAACACCCGCTTCGCCCCCAGGGTCGCCACCAACGCGGTGATGTGTCCCGGGTACATCGGCTTAGCGGTATCGGCCAGGATATTCTGCTGGTTCTTCGTGAGCGCAGCCCAGCCCGGGCTATAGACCAGCGGGCTGAGCACAAACGTTGTATCCCGGTGTCGCTCGGCCAGCTCATGGTTATGGGCGTCAACCCGTCGTGGCATCGAATCCCCTACTGCTACCGCGATGCGCCACGTGCGACAACCGGTCGATTGTCGACACGAGCCCGAATAGTAGGTTGGACGGAGCAATGACGCAAGCGAGTGGTTGGTGCATTGAGACCCGTGGGTTCAAGTATGGCTCGGGCAAGCGTCGAACCGACGACTCAGGCCGCAGAACTTGTACAGATCAATTATGCGCTCAGGTTCTCTGCGAGGTTGTCCTACTCAGAGCCAGAAATACGTGAATCCGGATCGTTCGTGGGGGATGGGTCGTCAGGCTCTCAAGCGCATCAATGAGCCGGTCGTGGCAGGCATCATGTTCGCTTCGCACATCGCACCCGGCAGCGCGGTTGTGAACGAACTCTGCTCGATGCGTCGCACTACCTTGATCGCGTCGACCTTCGAGTCGCCTTTGTCGCTTGAGTGCGGCATGACGCTTTCGTTGCGCCCGCCGAAGAACTGCCTGAGCGGGTCGACCAGCGTCGTCGCGATGATCTGGCCATCATCGGTAAGCACCCGCCCCCCGCCTCGTTCCCACGGGCCGGGTCGGACCGACTGGCGCATGGCCCCCTGGCGCATCTCAGCAATGCGCAGCATGTCATCCAGCCGGTACGCCCGAGACTCGCTGGTCATGCGGCATCGACCCTCCTCGGTGGGCTACCGTCAGCGGAGTATCGTAATAGCGGACGCGCGCGCCGCCTATGCGTACCATCTGGGAAAGGAGCGACCGTGACCGACCGCCTGGTAACTCACCTTGAGACGCGGCTCGAAGCCTACTTGGCGGATCTCGCCTCGCTGGCCAGTATCGACTCTGGAAGTTATGACAAGCCTGGGGTCGATGCCGTCCAGACGTGGCTGGGGCAACGGCTGGCCGCTTTAGGCTGCACGATCCAGCGGCTGCCGCACGACCGCTTTGGGGATACGCTGATTGCCCGCATCGCAGGTTCCGGCAGTGGCAGGGTGCTGTTGCTCGGCCATGCTGATACGGTATACCCCCCTGGGACCGGCGCGGCCCGCCCGCTGCGACAGGAGGGGGACCGCCTGCTTGGCCCCGGCACGTGCGATATGAAGGCTGGGCTGCTCTCCGGCATCTACGCTCTGGAGGCGCTGCTGGCAACCGGCAGCACTGGCTTCGGACACCTGACGATGCTTGTTGTCCCCGATGAGGAGATTGGCGAACGTCATACCATCGACCTCCTCCGCAGCGAGGGCGCTGCGCACGACATCGTCCTGACGCTGGAGGCGGCGCGGGAGAACGGCGACATTGTGACTGCCCGCAAAGCGGTCGCCTGGTACTGCATCTCCGCCACCGGGAAAGCGGCCCATGCCGGTGTGGAGCCGGAGAAAGGCGCCAGCGCGACGGTCGCCCTGGCGCACGTCATCGTCGGAGCGGCCGCCCTCAACGGCGTGCGGCCAGGCGTCACGCTGAACATCGCGCCAATCGAAGGGGGCCGCGCGCCGAACATCGTGGCCGACAGCGCCCAGGCGCGTGTTGACCTGCGCGCCTGGACAAACGCCGACCTGCAAGCGGCTGCAGCGGCGTTGCGCGCACTCCTGGCGACATCGCCGGTTGCGGGGGTGACCATCTCCATGACGCTGGAACCTGGCTCGGACTGCCCAGCGATGGAACGGACCGCAGGCGTCGCCCGTTTGGAGCACCTTGCGGGGGTGCTGGCGCATGAGCTCGGGTTCGAGGTACATGGTGCAGCCACCGGCGGCGCGTCTGACATTTCATTCGCCTGCCAGGGGGGCACACCGGGCCTGGATGGCCTTGGCCCGGTAGGCGGGTTGGACCACAGCCCGGATGAATACATCCTGCGCTCCAGCATCGTGCCGCGTGCGGCACTGCTGGCGCGCTTGATCGAACGTGGGGCCAGCGCGTGATGCCCTGTGTTACCAGTTCGTGATGTACGACCAGTCGTCGTACCACCACGCCACGCCAACTGCGATCGCCGCAGCCAGCACGAGCACAACCAGCAGGAACAGGAGCGCCCGCAGCGCGCGCCGCTTGCGGGGCGGCTCGCCTGCGGCAGCCGGAACCGCTACCTGCCCAGCGGGCGGTGCGGCCGGTGGCGCGGGCGCGGCAGCCTCGACACGCTCAACAGGCCCTTCGATAGCCGGCCCGGGCGCAATGGCAAGCGGGTCCTGGAGGGTCTGCGCGGCGTCCGCGTGGTGCATGGCGCCTATCGCTGCACCGGCGGCGGCCGGCACAATGGTTTCTGCAGGCTGGGTGGGGATGGCCGCAGCGTCGAACGCACCGGCAGCAGGCGCATCGCTCAACCCAGCCAGCGCCGTGTCGAGGGCACTGATCCAGGCATCGACCGATGGGTAGCGATCGGCTGGGTCCAGCTGCATGCCTTGCTCAACTAACCAGATGACCGTAGCCGGAATGTTCGCCCGCAGCTGGTCGAGGGGGATACGCTCGCCGGCCAGTTGCGCGCGCCTGATCTCGCTCATGGTTGAGAACGGGTACGGCACCCTCCCGGTCAGTAGTTCGTGCAGGATCACCGCCGCCGAGTAGATGTCGGCGCGCTGGTCGACTGTGGCAGCTGTCGCTTCCTCTGCCTGCTCTGGGGCCATGTAGTAGGGCGAGCCAGCGACGATCGTGTTGCGTGATTCGGCGTCCAGCTCACGCGCGATCCCGAAATCCCCGAGCATCATTTGCTCCTTGTTCGGGTCGGAGGTGTCGCTGCGAAAGAGCACGTTGCTCGGTTTCAGGTCGCGGTGGACGATGCCTGCGGCGTGGATGACGCGCAGCCCTTCGGCAATCTCACGACTCAACAGCAGCGCCTCGCGGATGTCGTAGGGCTCGTTCTCACGGGCGCGCGCTTCCAGCCGCTGCTGCAAGTTCCCGCGATCGGCATGGTCCATGACGAAAAACGGGCATCCGTCAGTGTGTTCACCGGTCGTATACACCTTGATGATGCGCGGGTCATTCAGCTGGAAGAGGATGCGCGCTTCTTGGAGGAACCTCCCCTCGACCTCCTCATCGCCGCACCAGTTTGTCGCAAGGACCTTGATCGCAACATCGACCCGCAGCGCCGGGTCGTGGGCCAGCCAGACGGTCGCGAACGCTCCGCTGCCGAGCCGCTCCTTGATCTCGTACTTCCCAACATACATGGTTGGTTCGGTCATCACCTGGCGCCTTTGCCTGCACGTCACCCACGCCAACGTGGCATGGAACGGTCAAACGGACATGCTAGCACGTTCGGGCACGCGGCACGCACCACGCCTCAACGCACCACGCTCACGACAACGTAGCCCAACGCCGCAAGTACGATCAGCCCAAGCACCAGCAGCGCGAGTTGCGAGCGGGCCTCCAGCGGGTCGCGACTGGTCGCCCGATCCGCTGGTGGGGTGGTCACAATACCGGATGTTTTCGCTGGTTCTGCGCTACGTCGTGGCTGCAGGGGTACAGAGCCAGCCGGCGCGCGGTGCGTCTGCGCGCCCAGCCGCGCTGAGCGCTCCTCCGCTATCGGCTGTGGCGAGGCAGTACCGACCGGTGTGTCTGGCAGCTCCTCGTCGTCTGCCTCGAACCAGGTGGACTCACCATCGCCGCCATCCGCAGGCACTGATTGCCCTGGCAATGACGCTGTGGGAACCCATGTTGATTGGGCCGGTTGGCTAGGTGTATCCACCAACGCTGCCGAGGCGGAATCCAGTGCGGCGATCCAGGCTTCCACATTGGCGTAGCGGTCGCGCGGGTCCACCCTGAGGCCGCGCTCGACCACATCCAGCACAGTGGACGGCAGTCCGGCGCGCCGTTGGCCCAGCGGTACAAGCTGCCCGGCATCTTGCGCGCGGCGAATCTCGCTGATCGTCCTGAACGGGTACGGCACCTGGCCGGAGAGCAGCTCGTAGAGGATCACCGAGCCGGCATAGATGTCGGCGCGTTGGTCGACCAGCCCGGCAGTCGTTTCCTCCGCCTGTTCCGGCGCCATGTAGTAGGGCGAGCCGGCGACGATCGTGCTCTTGAAGCCTGCCTCGAGCGCACGGGCAATCCCGAAATCCCCCAGCAGCAGGCGCTCGCCAGTCGGGCTGGATGGGTCGGAACGGTAGAGCGCATTGCTCGGCTTTAGGTCGCGATGGACGATGCCAACGCGATGGACGACGCTGAGGCAATCGGCAATCTCGCGGACGGTCGCCAGCGCCTCGACAGGCGTGAACGGCTGCCCGCTGCTGGAGCGGGCCGTGATGCGCTCCTCCAGGCTCCCACGGTCGACGTAGTCCATCACGAAATAGGGGCAACCATTGTCGTCTTCGCCGGTCGTGTAGACGCGGATCACCCGCGGGTCGTTGATACGGAAGAGCATGCGCGCTTCCTGCAAGAAGCGGCGCTTGACATCGTCATCGGCGCTCCAGTTGAGACCGAGCACCTTGACCGCCACCCGCGTGTCGAGGTCCGGGTCGTAGGCGAGCCAAACGGTCGCGAACGTCCCACTACCGAGCCTGCGCTCGACTTGGTACCGACCGATGCGCTGAGAACCGCGCGTCATGCTGTATGCGTTTCTGGTGGGGCAACGGCTGGCAGGCGCCACGCCGGCCTACTCCGCTCGGAGCGGCACTATGCTAGCACGTTGGGCCGCGCCGGGGATTAGGGGAGATCGTTGTAGCGCACCAGGGTGAAGTTGTCGAAATCGGCAATCGATGTGCCGGAATAATTGCCACTCAAGATGCCCCAGTAACCGGTCTGCGTCGCATCGATCTGCGCCTGACCAATGAAGTCTTCGTTGACCCAGGCTTGGATCCAACCGGCGTCGATCTGCACCGTCAGCCGATCTTCTCCGACGAGGGTGAAGCTGCCATTTGGCACGGTGAACAATGTCTGCCAGCCAAGCGCGGTGTAGATCGCACAGCCGCCGCTACCGGCGCTCGTCACCCAGCAGGTCTCGAAGCTCCGTCCGAGGAGGCCCTGCTGCCGGTCGCGTGCCACAATTCCGGCGGAGCCATCACCATAGATGCTGAAATCGACGCTGGCATAGCCTCGCTGGACCGGCTCAGTAGACATCGAAACCCAGGACGTCTGGCCGGCGGAATTGATGATCTCGTAGTAACCATCGACAAACTCTCCCGACTGGTTCACGCCGCTGAACGTCGGGAAAACGCTGAACAGTGCGCCATCCATCGTGTCCGCGACGACCAGCGTTTCGGGCGCCAGGTCGATCGCTGTCGTTGCAGTGGGCAACGGCGCGAACGTCGGCGTACTGGCGACGAATGTCGTTGCGGTCGGTTGCGCTGCGGTCGTCGCCGTCGGCTGCGACGCCGTTGTCACCGTTGCGAAGCCAGACAACGACGTTCCGGCTGTTGGGGTCGGGTTGTTCCCTGCCGGTGAATCGATGGCGTTGTAGGCAAGCACACCACCCCCGAACAGGGCGAGGAGCGCCACCAGCCACGGCCAGCGGCGGGGGCGCCGCTGGCTGCTCTGCCCAGCGGTCACCGGTTGGTCGAGCGTCGAGGAGTGGCCCGCCGCTAATGTTTGCGCAGCCTGTAGGCGTTGCTGGCTGCCACCGCCGCGTGGCGGCGGCATTGGCCGCGCTGCAGCCGCTTCTTCGCCCTGAGACGGTTGCGGTTGTGGAGTTAGGCGGGGTGCTGGCTCGGGTTTCGGTGTGGATGGGCCCGGTGGAGCTGGGGGCGGCGAATCGGCAACGAAGGTTTCGACGCCGTCGTCGTTCAGGATCGTTGCATCGGCTCCAGCCGGCGTGATGCCCGCTCCGAGCGCGGCCAGCTCAGCCTCCAGCGCGCTGGTCCAGGCGTCCATATTCGGGTAGCGCTGCGCTGGGTCGACCTGCATCCCCCGGTCGACCACCCGCTCAAGCGATGCGGGCAGGTTGGCGCGCAGCGCACGCAGCGGCGTGCGCTGGCCTGTCTCCTGGGCACGGCGGATCTCGCTGATCGTCGCGAACGGATAGGGCACCTGCCCGGCCAGAAGCTCGTAGAGGATGACGGCACAGGCGTAGATATCGGCACGGTGGTCGGCGTGGCGCGCGGTCGCTTCCTCCGCCTGCTCTGGAGCCATGTAATACGGGGAGCCGGCAACGATCGTGCTCCTGGAACCACCTTCGAGCGAGCGGGCAATGCCGAAGTCACCGAGCAACATGCGCTCCCCTGCAGGCTGGGTCGGGTCGCTAATGAATAGGACGTTGCTCGGTTTGAGGTCGCGATGGACGATGCCGGCGCGGTGGATAACCGCGACACACTCGGCGATGTCCTTCGAGATCGCTAACGCCTCCTGCACCGAAAACGCGCTGTTCGCGCCTTGCCGCGCGACAATCCGCTGTTCCAGTGCGCCACGGTCGGCGTAATCCATGACGAAGTACGGGCAGCCGTCGTCGTGTTCGCCAGTCGTATAGACCTTCACAACCCGCGGATCGCTCAACCGAAAGAGCATGCGCGCTTCCTGCTGGAAGCGGCGCTTGACCTCGGCGTCGTCTGCCCAGTTGTTGGCGAGGATCTTGATCGCGACGCGCGCATCGAGGTCGGGGTCGTAGGCGAGCCAGACCGTCGCAAAGCTGCCGCTGCCAAGGCGGCGCTCGACCTGGTACTTGCCGATGCGCTGGAGACCGCGAGTCACGTCTGTTTGGTCCAGATTCGCAGGGCCGTGACGACGCACGGCCGGTTCCGTTGGGAATGGTCGCTACATGCTAGCATGCCTGGCGGAAGTCGGATAGTATCGCCCTATCGATTCGGAACGGCGCAGCCTGGATGGACGGAATGCGATGCTGTACGCCCGCATCGATGGCCGCAACTACACGTTCAACGACGACGACACGATCACCGTTGGCCGGTTGGACGACGCGACGATCCATGTCGAAGACCAGCGCATCTCCCGGCGCCACCTGTTGATCGAGCGCGGGGCCGATGGCTGGGTCGTCCAGGACGTCGGCTCAGCCAACGGGACGTTCCTCGATGGGCGGCGCGTGACAATGCTGCCCGTCGTGGGGCCACTGCGCCTGCACCTTGGGGCGGCTACGGGGCTATTGCTCGAGCTCAGCCCCAGCGGCCCGATCGCCCAGCCCAGCGCCACCGGGCTCGGTTCACGCAGCCAGCTCGCCGCGAGCAAGCTCGGCGCCCGCAGCCAGATCCACGATGTCTCCCGCGGCGTTATCCGCATCGGCCGCGCGCCGGATAACGATGTCGTGGTCGACGACATGCTCGTCTCGCGCTACCACGCCGAGCTACGCCGTGACAGCTCCGGCGCCTACGAAATCGTCGACCTGCACAGCGACAACGGCACTTTCGTCGATGGTGTCCGCATCAGCCGAGCGCGCATCGACGCCGATTCAATCGTCACGCTTGGCCACCAACTCTTCCGCTTAGTCGGCGACGAGCTTGAGGAGTACGTCGATACCGGCCGGGTGACGTTTGAGGCGGTCGGATTGACAGTGAAGGTGGCTGACAACAAGATTCTGTTGGACGATGTCACCTTCCCGCTCGGTGAGTGCAGCTTCCTGGCGATCGTCGGCCCCAGCGGCTCCGGCAAGTCGACCCTGATCAACGCCATGACGGGTTTCCGTCCAGCAGATGAAGGCCAGGTCTTCTATGCCGGGCGCGACCTCTATGAATCGTACGAAGACATCAACCAGCGCATCGGCTATGTCCCACAGGAAGACATCCTGCACACCGACCTCTCGGCCCGCACTGCCCTGCGCTTTGCCGGGCAGCTACGCTTTCCCGCAGATGTCAGCAAGCAACAGCTGAACGCGCGCATCGACGAGGTGCTGGCCGAGCTAGGGCTCTCCGAACGAGGGGACCTGCTGATCCGCAAGCTCTCCGGCGGGCAGCGCAAGCGTTCCAGCATCGCGCTGGAACTGCTCACCAAGCCCTCGTTGATCTTCCTGGATGAACCGACCTCCGGCCTTGACCCCGGCTTTGAGAAAGTCACGATGCAGCTCTTCCGGTCGTTGGCCGATAGTGGCCGCACCGTCGTCGTCGTCACCCATAGCCTGCAGAGTCTGGATCTCTGCGACCGGGTCCTCTTCCTGGCAACTGGTGGGCGGCAAGCCTATTTCGGCCCACCACAACAAGCGCTGGAATACTTCGGGGCGAGCGATTACGCTGATATCTTCACCCGCCTGGAGCGCGAGCGTGATACCGATTGGAAGGGCCGCTTCCGCGCGTCGCCTCAGTGGAAAGAGTGCGTTGTTGCCCAACTCCAGGAGGGCGCAGCAGCGCGCACCAGCGGTCGCACCCCGCAAGCGCCGCCGCCCGGCCCCACCCGCGGCTGGCTGCGGCAGTTCCGTACCTTGTGCGCGCGCTACCTCCGTATTCTCGCCAGCGATACCCGCAACCTCGCCATCCTCGCGCTGCAAGCGCCGTTGTTGGCGCTGCTGATCCTCGCCGCGGTGAAGGAAGGTTCACTCGACCCCGCCGCCCGCACCGGCGAAGCGCTGACCGCCACGCTGGTGATCGTGTTGGCCATGACACTGATGGGCGCGCTCAACTCGATCCGTGAGATCGTCAAGGAGTTCCCGGTCTATCGCCGAGAGCGCGCGGTTGGCCTATCCGTCGGCGCATACATCGGCTCGAAGGTCGCCGTGCTGTCGGCAGTCACCCTTGTGCAGGCGGTCATCCTTGTGCTGATCGCGACGTACCGTATGGATGGCCCGGTGGCAGGCGCTCTGCTTGCATCCGGCAAGTTGGAACTGATCGTGGATGTCACCCTGGCCGGGCTTGCGGCAATGGGGTTGGGGCTGATTGTGTCGTCGCTGGTGTCGAGCTCCGACAAGGCGATGACCCTGCTTCCGCTGATCCTGATCCCGCAGATCATCCTCTCCGGGGCGGTAATCTTCCTGCACGACAAACCGGCGATGCGCTGGTTGGGCTACACCATGAGCGCCAACTGGGGGTTCTCAGCCTCTGCATCCACCGTGAACCTGCCGGCGCTGGATGAGCTCGCAGCGGTTTCCCAGCCGATCCTGTTCGGGACCGGCATCTGGGAACACACGTCGGAAGCCTGGTTGCGCAATATCGGCGCGTTGTCACTGATCGTCGTGCTGACGGTGTTGGGAGCCTGGTATCTGCTGAAGCGCCGCGACCCGGCAGTGTTGAGCAACGCCGAGCCGCGTAAGCGCCCGGCAGCCCGTATCCCCACCGTTGCCGCCAGGCCCGCCGGAGACTAATCGGGGGAACCGCGCAGGCGCTGGTGCAACACCAGCACGACAAAACGCGGCAACGCGAGCTGCCTGCGCCAGCGCCACGGTTGGCGCACCAACCGGTAGAGCCACTCCAGCCCGACCCGACGCAGCACGGCTGGAGCGCGCGGCACCCGCCCGGAAAGGTAGTCGAACACCCCGCCGACGCCAATCGAGACGACGACTCCCAGCTGCTCCAGTTCCGTACGATGTGCAGCAATCCACAGGTCTTGCTTCGGGTGTCCGAACGCCACAAGCAGCACATTTGGCCGGCTCTGGGCCAACCTCTCGGCGATACCCGGCCACGCCGTTGCGTCCGGCGAGCCGGCATACGCGCCGGCGATCTGCACGCCGGGGAAGCGCGCGGCCAGTTGCTCCGCCGCGGCATCGGCGACGCCGGGCGCAGCACCCAGCAGAAACAGACGCGGGCGCGGGTCGCTCAGCGCCGCCAACCCCTCAACCAGGTCGTTGCCAGTGACCCGGCCACCGGTTGGGATACCGAGTATCCTGCCTGCCAGCACGATGCCGACGCCATCAGCCGTCGCCAGCGCCGAACCCCACAACACATCACGAAAGTACGGGTTGTCTCGCGCCGCCATGGCGAATTCCGGGTTGACCGTGACGACATGGCACAACCGGCCGTCCGGACTGGCGAGCCAGCCGGCAAGCAGACACAGCGCCTGCCGACGGTCGACGGCATCGACCGGAACACCGACGATCGTGCGCCGTTGTCCAGGTGGTTGCGGCTTTGCTGTCTGCCCTAGTTCCTGCATGACTGGCTATGCTACACAACACATGCACGGGAAGGGGAACCGCACCACGTGAATGACCGGCAGCTGATCGTTGCCGCACTGCAACGCCAAGGGCTTGCCGACGCGCAACCGGGCTGGCAGGCCGAGATCGTGCCTGGAGGGTTGAACAGCCGGGTGTGGCTGGTACGCGCACCGGATGGGCGCCCAGTCTGGACGGTCCGCATGGCTCGCCCCCGGCTGGAGTGGCGGTTGCGTCACGAACTGGTGGTCCTGATGCAGCTGGCCGGCACAGGCAGCGCCTGCGTCCCCCGCCGCCCGACGATCGTCGGCGATCCACACGTGCCGGGTGGCGAGCTGCTCGTCCACGCCTGGTCGCCGGGCGAACCTGCGCCGCTTGCCCAGGTTTCCGACCGCGCGCGTGAGACGCTCGGCATGTGTTTGGCCCGCCTGCACGCGCATTCGCGCCGTGCATTCACCATTTGGCCGGATATCGTCGGCCGCCCAGGGAGCCGCCGCGACGCCTACGGCGCCCGCTTGGGCGCCCTGCGCCGCTACAACACCTACTCCGGCGGGATCAGCGAAGAGATCGACCGCCGGCTTGCCGCCGTCCTCCAGACGTTACGCCGCTCCCCACCTGCTGGGCAGGGCTGGGAAGCCCGCGAGTTCAGCCTGCTGCACGGCGACCTCAGCGCCGGGAACGTGCTCTGGCAGGGAGAGGCAGTGCGGCTGATCGACTGGGAGTACGTCCGCACCGGCGACCCGGCGGAAGACTTGGCCTACCTGACAACCGAACAGGTGCTCGACACAACCAGCTGGAACGACCTCGCCCGCGGGTATATCTCCGCCGGTGGTGATCTCCGCACGTTGGAGCGCGTACCGCGCTACCGCCCCCTGGTTGCGCTGGATGCAGCGCTCTGGTGGGCGGATTATCTCTTCTCACGGCGCCTTCCGGCGGCGACCCGTCCTGAGGTACTCCACCGCCTCGTTCTGGCCGAGACATTCGTCGCGGACTGGTAAGTCACTCGGCCGTGCGCATCCAGCGCACCACCCGGTTGCGCCCCAGCGCCTTCGCCTGGTACATCGCCGAATCGGCCGCATCGAGGAGCTCTTCCGCGCCGGATATCCTGGAGCGAGGGCCATCGATGGCGGCGACGCCAATACTGACTGTCACTGGGAAGCGCTCCCGTGGCGCGATATCGAGCGGCGCTTGTGCCAACTGGCTGCGGATACGTTCTGCAATGCGTTGGGCGCTGTCGAGCGATGTCTCTGGCAAGAGCGCGACGAACTCCTCACCGCCATAGCGCGCCACATACGACCCGCCCGGCAGGCGCCGCTCCAGGTAGCGCCCGACGGCGAACAACACTTGGTCGCCGACACGATGGCCAAATGCGTCGTTGAAGCGTTTGAAGTTGTCCAGGTCGATGAACAGCGCCGACAGCGGATAGCCGTGCAGACGACAGTCGCGCACCAACTGGTTGACCTTCTCCATCAATGCGCCGTGGTTCGGCAGGCGGCTGACCGGGTCGATCGTCGCCCGCTCGACCGCCTCCTCGTACTGGGAGACGTTTGCAAGGGCCACGCTCACCTGCTGGGAGAACAGCTCGATCAACGCCAGGTCCCACTCGCCGAGTTGCCGGCTCATGTCACTTTCGACGTTCACCGCGCCAACCACCTTGCCGTCGCGGAAGACTGGCGCGGCAACTTCCGAGCGGATGCCCGCCGATGCTGCCAGGTAGTCCGGGTCGTCGCGCACATCACGCAGGAGGATCGACTGGCCAGTGCGCACACAGCGGGCGATCACACCCTGGTCGATCGGCAATTCCTCGAACGGGGTGTCGTAGCCAACCTGCGCCAGCATCTGCAGGGTATCCCCCTGGAGGCTGTACATGCTGACGTGCCCGTAGCCGAAGACATCGGCCAGCACGTCGACGATGGCCTTTACCGCCGTTTTGCGCTCCAGGTTCGCCCCAACGATTGCAACGGCGCGCTGGAGCGCTTCCAATTCGCGCACCCGCCGCTGCGCCTCCATATGCGAGTAGGCGTCCGACATTGCTGTGGCGGCATGGGCAGCCAGCACGTTCATCGCCTGGGCATCGTCATCGTCGAACGGCTCGCCGGAGCGCACCATGAAGGCCACTGCCAGGGGCTGCCCCTCGTGGGCCAGCGGCACAATCAGCCCGGATTCCCCAGCATGTGGACGACGCACCTTCGGAACAACACGTGGGTCCCGCGCCAGGTCCGGAGCCAGCACCGTCTCGCCGCGTTCGACGGCCCACCAGAGGATGCCCTCGCCACGTGGCATGGTGTAGTCGCGATACCCGGCACGCTCGCCGTCAGTGTAGTCCCCATCGATTGCCGCCAGCACATGCCGGTCGTCCTGCACGAAGAAGATGAGGCACTTCTCCGAATGCACAACATGCTTCGATTCCGTCGCGAACGCCTGGGCAATGGCAACAGGGTCACGCAGGGTGTTCAAGCGCGCCGCCAACCGGCCGATCGCCTCAAACTGCTCGGCGCGTCTGCGCGCCTCGGCATAGACGCCGGCATTGCGCAGCGCCAGCCCGACGTGCAGGGCGATTTCCTCCAGCAGGCCCACATGACGCTCGTCGTACCGCTGCGTCGCGTGGGACTGCACTGAGATGAGCCCAAGCATCTCCTCGCCCAGGATAATCGGCGTCGCGATAGCTGACCCAATCGCACACGATGCATCAGCGGGGAGCCCCAACTGTTCCAGGTAGCGCGGGTAGTCCACCACGACAACCGATTGCCCAGTGCGTGCCGATTCGGCAACGAGGCCAGTGAACGCGGGCGTGCCGATGATCGGGAACTGCCGGCTCTCGACCAGTGCCAGCTCCCCTGTCTGCACCACCACGCCGGACGACGAACGCGGGGACACCCCCCGCTGGGCCTCCAGGATCATGAACGCGTCTACTTCGATCAGGTCGCTCACCTTGCGGAAGACCAGGTCGTAGATCTTGCGCAGGTCGAGGGTTGAGGAGATTGCGCGCAGGATGTCGTTGAGCGCTGCCAACTCGCTGGCGCGGCGGGAGTGCCAGCGGCGCACTGGCAAGTACCCGATCGCCCCGCGCCCGCCCGCCATCACGTCCTGGCCCGGCAACGCACGTTCCAGCGACTCGCTGCTCGCCGCCGATGCGTCGCCATGGTGCGCGCTGGTGATGATCGGGACGAACGCATCGACGGCCACTGGGTCGAACTGGGTGCCGCGCCCGCGCTGTAGCTCGACCAGCGCTGCTTCGTGCGAACCACCGGCCCGGTATGGACGGTCCTCGGTCATTGCGGCATAGGCATCGACAACCGCGATGATCCGTGCGCCAATGGGGATCTGCTCCCCGGCCAACCCGAAGGGGTAGCCAGTACCGTCCCAACGTTCCTGGTGTGTCCCGACCAGGCGCGCAACCTCGCGCAGCTCCGGCACCCAAGCGACGATCTGCTCGCCGACCACTGGGTGGCGCCGGATGACTTCCAGCTCGCCCTCGTTCAAGGGGCCGGGTTTGCGCAGGATCGCATCTGGCACGGCGATCTTGCCGATGTCGTGCAGCGCCGCCGCCAAGCCAATCGTCTCGACCTCGCGTTCGCTCAACCCCAGCGCCCGCGCCGTCTGCGTTGCCCGGCTGACAGCCCGCTTGCAGTGCTCACCGGTGTAGCCGTCGCGCGCTTCGATCGAACTGGCAAGCGCTTCAACTGCACCCAGTAATGCGCGCTGCCGGCTCTCCTGCCCGCGCAACGACTGCACCGCCAGGGCAGCCTGTTCCGCAAAGGCGGCCAGCAGTTCGACCTCGTCATCGGAGAACGCCCGCGGTTGAGCGCAATAGACTTCCAGCGCCCCGAGCAAGGCGCCACGCGCGATGATCGGGACGCACAGAGCAGCCTGCGTTTGGCGATCGCCACTGAGGCGCGGCAGGTAGAGCTCCGGGCCGTTGGACGCATCCGGCACCTGCATCGGCACGGCGTTCAGCGCCGCCCGCCCGAGCAGATGTTGCGAGCTGAGCCCTGCATTCCAACGAGCGGAGGCGACAGCCAGCCCATATGACCCACCAACCGGCAAGGCCGCATCGGGAGCCGGCGCGTCCGCCGCCGTCAGCACCGCAGCGCCATCGGCCTGCAGCAGCTCTGCCGCCAGTTCAGCGACGAGTGCGAGCACATCGTGGTAATCCGGCGCGCGTGCCAGCAGGCGTGCCGCGCCCTGGAGCGCCTCGGCGCGCGTCGTCCGCCGCACCAGCTCCTGCCTCTGACGGACTGCCTCCAGCGCCAGCCCCCCGGCGCTCGCCAGCTTCGCCAGCGCAGAACGGCCCTCTGCCCCACGGTCGTCCCCGTTGTACAGCGCTACCGCAACGCTGCCAGAACCGGAGTAGGACAGCAGCGATACGACGCAGGCACGGCGGGTATCAGGTGAAACGATTGCCGCGCGATCGGCCGGTTCCAGGAACGAAAACAGCCCGGAAACCAGGTCCGTTGTCCAGGGCTCTTCGCGCTCAAGAACTGCTGCCAAGCCGCTGCCTTCCCGGAAGGCGCGATACCTGCTGGCCGAGAGCTCGACAGGCGCGGAGGCAAGCTGCCCCCAGCTCGTCCCGACGACGTGCACCGCCTCGAGGTCGTCGTCCAACCGCAGCAAGACCACGCCACAACAACCAGGGCCGGCTTCACGCTGGAGCGCTTGCGCGAGCTTCCCAGCGGCCTGCGACTCGTCGCTCAACGCCAGCAGCTCCAGCAGTAGCGCGGCAGGTTCTTCGCGTCGTGCAGGAGCAACAGCCGGTTCAGGCTGCAGGTCGCCGTGAAGCAGGCGGCGGTAGCGTTCGATCTCGACCGGACGGAAGAGCGGACGCGAGCGGGCCGAGCCAGCCATGCGCGCGATCTCGCCCCGCTCCAGGGCGCGCGCGAGCGCCGCATGACTGATCCCCAGTTCGGCAGCAGCGTCGGCGAAGCTGACAGCGATGTCGACGGAGTGCAGCGAGCGCGACAAACTCGACTCCAAAATTGTGCGCCGAATCAATACGATTGTTCATATCGCGCCAATGCTCCGCAGGCTACCGCATGCGGGTTGAATTGGAAGCGGTACCGAAGTCCCAGACCGGGGCGAGTTGCGGCTTCATGCGCAATTGTGCGCAAGGGGTGCGTGGAATAGTCCGCGCAAGGGCGCCATCGGATCTGGAGCAGGCGAGGCAGCGCCGGTTGCGTACAGCAACCAGGTTCGCGGCAAGGCTGCCACACCGCCCGATTACTGTGGTTACAACGATCGGCCGCCGCTCCCTGTCCCGTGTTACCCGTCAGCCACGCCGCCCCAGGGCAATCGCAACGATGATGCCGATGGCCCCACCGAGCAACGCGCCACTCAGGAACGATGGCCAAGGGGTGTCGCCGCTGGTGTCGCTCAGGCGGCGTTCCAGTTGGTCCCAGTCAACGTCCGGCAACGATGTGCGCAACAGGCGGCCCAAACGTTCGTCGTTCGGCATTGGTGTGCTACTCCGGCTTGCGGAAGGCCCGTGAGAATGGTGACCCTTCCGGCTTCTGCTGCCGCCCCGTCACAACTCTCACCCAGGCGCGGCCCTGTGCCGCCAGCCCATATGCCTTGATCAACGGAGCCGCAACCTCTTCAGTCACAAACTCGGTCGTCTGCTTCACCCGCTGGCTGGTATCGACCACATTGACCGCCACCGAATCGGTTGTTTCCTTGATCTTGTTCACCGTGAGGTTGACCGACTCCAGCACTGGCACCACCTTGTCGCGCAAGGTCAGCACCAGCCAGACCATCGCGCCGACCAATGCAGCCAGTAAGAGGATCGCAATCAACCACAGTAGCCCAAGGAAAATGATCGTGATATCACGCAGTTTCTCCAGCGCCGACTGGTCATCTGAGCCAAGCCAGAACAGCAGGGCAGCAATACCACCCAGAATCAGCAGCAGCACGACCGGGATGACGATCGCGAGCCATTTTTGCATCGATCCTTCGCTCCCATCCCCAGGCGGACCGGCGCACACCCCGCAACGCGCGGTCATGCTGCATTGTCGCATGCACAGCGAGTCCGGCCTACTCAGCTATTGTAGGGCGAACTATCGTTACCAACGGCGGCGCGCCGACCGGGCAGCGTTGGCGTGCTGAAGAACCAGGCGATGCCCAGCAGCAGCAGCGCCCCAACGGTACACGCCGCCAGCGGTAAAACACCAACTGTCAGAAGCTCGAACCCCAACAGGACGCCGGCAGCGTAGCCCCCGAAGAACCCCAGCGCCGCGGTCACGAGAAACAACGGCCATTGCCAGAGCCGCCGGCCAAAGAGTACGTGGAACAGGCTACCGTAGAGCGCCGAAAGCACCAGCCCGAACAACACTGCCGGCGGCATCGCGCGCCTCAGGTGCGGGCGAGCGGAATGATCGTCGTCTTCCGCGCCGCCGAGCTGATCGAACCGCCGCCGAGCACTTCATCCCCGCTGTACAACACCACCGCCTGGCCCGGGGCAACCGCCGCAGGCGGCTCGTCGAACGCCACCCGCATCCTGCCCGGCTCGAGCGGGGTCACCTCGGCTGGATAGGGGACGCCTCGATAGCGCACGACGACCTCGCAGCGGAAGGGCGACGCCGGCCAGGTATCGGTCGTCAGGCTCACCCGCTCCGCCTCCAGGGTGCTGAAGCCCATGTCCGCCCGCGTACCGACCACCAGCCGGTTCGCCGCAGTGTCCAGGCGCAATACGAACAGCGGTTCCTTCGCGGCGATACCCAGGCCCTTGCGCTGGCCAACGGTGTAGTGCAGCAGGCCACGGTGCTCACCCAGCACGTTTCCACGCAGGTCAACGATTGGTCCCGGTTCGCTGAGCCCAGGCCGGCGCTTGCTGACGAACGCGGCATAGGAGCCTTTTCCGACGAAGCAGATATCCTGGCTCTCCGGCTTCTCGGCAACTGGCAGCCCGAAGGCTAGCGCCAGCTCGCGCGTTTCCGTCTTCCGCAGCCGTCCGAGCGGGAAGCGCACATAGGCCAACTGCGCTTGGGTCATCGTGTGCAGCGCGTACGATTGGTCCTTGGTAGCGTCCACTGCGCGGTAGAGGTGGTAGCGCCCCTCGGCGTCCTGCTCAATACGCGCGTAGTGGCCGGTTGCGAGGGCAGTTGCGCCGAGCATCTTCGCGCGGGCGATCAGATGGCGGAACTTGACATGCCGGTTGCACTCCAGGCACGGGTTTGGCGTGCGTCCGCTCGCGTACTCGTTCACGAAGTGGTCGATGACCGTATCGGCGAACTCCTGCTGCATGTTCAAGGCATAGAACGGGATGTCGATGCGCATGCAGGTCGCCCGTGCATCTTCCATCGCTTCCAGCGAGCAGCAGGGGTTGATCTGCCCCGACCCATCCGGCGGCGTGAACAGCCGCATGTTCATCCCGACAACCCGGTAGCCACGCTCGCGCAGCACCAGCGCAGCGACGGCCGAATCGACCCCACCGCTCATCGCGACGACAACCAGCTGTCCAGCGCCGTCTGCCGGCCCAACATCGTAGTTTGCCAGCAGGGCGCGCGCATCCTCCGGCGCAAGCCGCGGCGCCGGTGCAACCAGCGGGCAGGCCGCAACCGGAGAATCCAAAGACATTGGGGTATCGAGCGTCGTCGTCACCAGAAACCACCATCAACACGGGTCTGCATGCGCACCAGTCACCATCGACAGGTGAACGATAATTCTACCGTTGTACGTCTACTCCTGGTCTGGAGGCGATTGATGTCGTACCAAGAGCTGGACCATGCCGCCTACATGCGCAAAGCGATAGCCCAGGCGCAGGTAGCCCCAGTCGCGCTGTTTCAGTCGCTCATCGTTGACCGCGAAACCGGCGATGTCCTGGCGAGCGGCGCGAACGATATCGTCAACGACCACCCGCTGGTCCATGGCGAGACGGATGCGATCGACCACTGCTGGCGTGCCCACCGCAACATCGACTGGTCACGCCTGGCGCTGTATACGACCGCCGAGCCATGCCCAATGTGCCAGGCGGCGATCGGCTGGGCTGGTATCTCGCTGGTCGTGTACGGCGTCTCCACTCCGTTCCTTGCCTCGCTTGGGTTTCACACCTTCGATCTGCGCGCCGAGGAAGTCGCCGCCCGGAACACCTTCAGCCGCTGCGAGATCATTGGTGGGGTCCTCCAGCACGAATGCGAAACCCTGTTTCGGGAATGGGTCGCGCTGAATCGCCCTCTTTGAGGCGGGGCGTTCCCTAAAGCGCCGGTGTATCGCCTTCGGGCGAACCGCTCGCGATGTCCGCCAGTTCATCGACGATCGTCCGGCAACCGGCAACGATGCGGTCCAGCCCATCGAGAAACTCGGTGACCCGCAGATAAGCGTCGATGCCTGCGGCCCCCGATGCGATGAGCTGCATGCCGACAACCGCGTGCGCGCTGCGATGCAGCGGTTCCAGCGCTCCGTTCGCCTGGTCAGGGTCGAGCGGCGCAGCGCCTGCTGCACCGAGTGCGGCGACAACCCCCGCCAGCGCTTGCCCGACGAGATCGGCGTAGGAGACGACCGGGTCGGTCCGTCCCAGTTGCCGGCCGAGCGTCTGGGCAAGCGGCGCCAGCTCGTTGCGCACGACCTCGTCCATCGTTTGCAGCTGATGGGCCGTCGTCGCGACCGCCAGCAGCGCGCGGCGCTGGTCCGCGTCCAGCTCGCGACCACCAATCCCCGCGATGTAGTCGAGCAGCTCATCAAATCGCCGCGAGTTGTCGGCCAGAGGCGGGCCTGGACTGCGCTGTTCTCCAAGGCTGAGCACCGTCAGCAGGCCCTGAAACCGTCTGTGGAGCAGCTCGGCCAGCGCATGGCACTCGCGCCACGCCACCCCCAGCGCGAGCGGCGGCGTGCGGATCAAGTCCTGGTCCAGCGGTTCGCGCGTATCGGTCGTCAATCGGGCGCCACGCTCCGGGACGACGCGGCTGACAACCGCGACACTCACTCCGACGAGCGGCAGGAACAGCAGCATGTTCCCGACATTGAAGAGTGTGTTCGCAATCGCCAGTTGGCGTGCAGCGTCGTGCGCTAGCTCCATGGAAAGCCGCGCCAGGACGGCGATGAACCAGACCCAGATAACCACCCCTGCAACATTGAATAGCACATGCGCCGCAGCCACCCGACGCGCATCGAGTGGCTTGCCGATTGCCGCCAACACGGCGGTGAAGCTGGTGCCGATGTTTGCGCCGAGGACGATCGCGATGCCCGCTTCAAGGCTGAGCACGCCCTGCCCCGCCAGGAGCACCGCGACGCCTGATGCGGCAGATGACGACTGGACGACCATGGTGAATAGCGCGCCGACGACGATCCCAACCAGTGGCGCGTCTGAAGCGATGCTCAGAAGATCGAGCACCGGCTCATGTGTCCGGAGTGGGACCATCGCATCCTGGATGATCCGCAGGCCGAGGAACACGATACCGAGCGATGCGATGGCGGCGCCCGTTTGGACAAGGCGCTCGCGTGGCTTGGCCATGCTCATGACGAAGCCGACCGCAATGAGCAGGTACACCCAGGTCCCCAGGTCGATCGACGCCAGAAAGGCAGTGGCAGTTGTGCCAACGTTCGCGCCAAAGATGACCGGGATCGCCTGTGTGAGGGTCATGGCCCCGGCCGAAACAAAGCTCACGACCAGCACCGAGGTCACCGATGACGACTGGATGATCGCAGTGACCCCCGCGCCGGTCAGCGCACCCGTGATGCGGTTGGAGGTCGCGCGGCCGATCACACCTGTCATCGCGGCTCCACCCACAACAGTGAGCGCCCGCGACAGGCGGTCCACCCCAAACAGGAACAGCGCAAGCCCTCCGAGGAAGCCTGCGATGATCGGGAATGGGTCAATCTGAGCGCTGGGCACACCCCCTCCGATCCGCGGGACGACCACGAAC
>QEUZ01000424.1 GCA_003577355.1 Chloroflexota bacterium
CGACCGCGTGTTCACGATGCTGATGGGCGACGAGGTCGAGCCGCGGCGCGAGTTCATCGAGACGAATGCGCTGAGGGCGGCGAATATCGATGTGTGACGATCTTCGACGCGGCGCCCAGCTTTGTATTGACGGCTAACTTCTGAACACTGTATAAATGTACATATGAGAGTTGCCGGACTGTTTGCAGGCATTGGAGGCTTTGAACTTGGCTTGCATCGCGCCGGTCACGTAACGGAACTCGTATGCGACGTGCTGCCCACCTCAAGGGCAGTGTTGAGAACTCGCTTCCCAAGCGTCGAGTACCGGGATGACATCAAGCGATTGCGCTCGTTGCCCGCATCCGTGGAGTTGGTCTGCGCGGGCTTCCCCTGCCAAGACTTGAGTCAGGCGGGGCGGACGGCGGGGATTGAAGGTGACCGCTCAGGACTGGTTGCTGAAGTATTTCGGCTGCTTTCCCGTCGACGTGTCCCCACCGTCGTCGTTGAGAACGTGCCCTTCATGCTTCAGCTCGACGGAGGTAGCGCGATTCGCTCCATCGTCGCCGAATTCGAGAAGCGCGGCTACCGTTGGGCCTACCGAGTTGTCGACAGCTGGGGATTTGGCTTGGCACAGCGCCGAGAACGCGTCTTTCTGGTTGCGTCGCGTGTGCTGGACCCGGCGGACGTTCTGTTGGTCGATGATGTAGCCGTCGAAAGGCCCAAGACGGCCCTTGGCGCGCGGGCCCACGGCTTCTATTGGACAGAGGGCCTCGGTGGTTTGGGGTGGGCTGTTGATGCTGTTCCGACATTGAAGAACGGCAGCACCATTGGAATCGCCTCGCCACCGGCAGTGCTCATGCCCGATGGACGCATTTTGAAGTTGGGGATCCGTGCAGGTGAGCAGCTTCAAGGATTCGAGCCGGATTGGACGGATCCAGCGCAGTCTGTAGCCCCACCGTCGGCGCGCTGGGGGCTTGTGGGGAGCGCCGTAAGTGTTCCAGTGGCCGAATGGATCGGACAGCGCCTGACGTCACCAGGCCGATACGCTGGCAATCGAGATCGACTGTTCCCGGCGATCGGAAAGGCGCCCCGCGCCGCACGGTTCGATGGGCGAAAACGATACGCCGTCGACATCGGTGTGGATCCAGTCGGGCGTCGGCCGCCGCCGCTGACGGACTTCTTGCATTTGGACGAGCCGGTACTGCTCAGCGCAAAGGCGACTGCGGGATTCCTGGGACGGACTCGACGCGCAAGGTTGCGCTTCGAGCCGGGCTTCATCGACGCGGTCGAGCGTCACCTGACTGCAGTTGGCGGTTCTTTGGTCGACATCCCTAGTCCAGCTCAGGTGGAACTAGACTTGGTTTCTGTCTGATCAACGTGCGAAGCGTCCGCGGAATTCGGAGCAAATGCTGCGGACCATCCGCTCGTAGTGTATCCGGTCGGTACGTGCTGGCGCAGTCGCTGGATCATCGATCACGCGGACCGGTGACCCGTCGTTGCGACACTCCACCACGGTAATGCCCACCACGTCGTAACCATAGTCACGTGCGTCGCTGACCGTGGGTACGGCGTTGCGAATCATTTCGATGACTCGCCGAGTATCGTCCGGTTGCCTGTGGCGGTTGGTTTTAGATGCGTTGCCGCTCGGTGTGACGAACTCAGTTGCTGCGTTTACCAGCGAGTAGGAAACCGTAATGCATCGGGGTGAGGCCTTACGAGCTAGGTAGCCAGTCGCCAAGATTTCGGCGTGCAGGCGGGGGAGTGACTTCACGTGCTCAGTCATGCACGCCTTGGCTTCCAGCGCAATGGCTACCTCGGATACATCGCTTCTGTGGTCCTCAACGATCACAGGAAGGCCGTCCAACCTGTCGAGATCATCGTTGTCGAGCACGATTCTCAGCTGGTCCGCTATGTTGCGGAAAGTGCGTCGGCGCGCTACCGGTCGTTCCGGCGGGACGATCGATACCACTAGATCCAGCGTCTTATTGATCTGTCCTACCATGACATGGTTGATGCCGAAGCCGATGCGACCATACTCTGCCGCATGGCGCAGGGCGTCGCACTCGATGAGCAGGTCGAAAAGCAGCGTCCAGCAAGCAACCTTCGAATGGTTGTCGCTGCGGGAGTGATACTGCCAAAGTGCGCCCCCGCGGGCACTTGCTACGCTCATCGTTCTCGCCAGAATCGCTGGTCCCCTCATGTCGATTTCCTCCCAGTTGTCTCGTAGCCGGTTGATGCGATCAGTCGGGCGGAAGGATACGGCGCCTGAGATCGCCGTGAGACGGCAGCTCCATGCTTCAGGATTGCGCTACCGATTGCACGTCAAGGAGTTGCCGGGAACGCCGGACATTGTCTTGCCAAGGCACAGCAGCGTCATCTTCGTACACGGTTGCTTCTGGCACGGGCATTGCTGCCCACATGGCTCGATCAAGTCGAAGACGAACAGCGACTATTGGGAGAGGAAAATCGCTGATAACAGGCGCCGTGACGCGAAGAAGCGCCGTCATTTGCGGCGCCTGGGTTGGTTCGTCGAGACTGTGTGGGAGTGTCGCGTTAACGACATCGGGCACGTGAACAAGTTGGTACGTCGACTCCTGGCCCGCTGAAGCCACCAGCGAGGATCGAAGTCAAGTGGCGGGGCGGGCACATCTCTTGTCCAGCGAAGGACTTTTCGTCCATGTAACAGGCTGTTGAGTTGCCACCGATGAACGCGCGCTCCAGCCTCGCGATGCGGGTCGCCGAGGTCACACAGCCCCGCGAGTGGCGCCGCGGCGACTGACCTCCCCCGCCCGCCGCGGCCACAACCCCAGTGACAGGGCCGTGCCCGCCAGCACCACTGCCGCGCCGGCGAGGGTCTGCAGGCCCACCGCCTCGCCCAGGTACACCACGCCGGCAGCCAGCGCGACAACCGGGTTCAGGAACGTCACCGAGATCGCGCGCACCGGGCCGATGCGGCGCAGCAGCCGGTAGTACAACAGGAAGCCCAGCGCCGAACTGCCCACGCCGAGAAAGACCACCTCGGCCCACGCGCGCGTCGGCGGCGGCGTGGCCGGCCAGGTGGCCGCCGCCAGCGGAGCCAGCGCCAGCGCGGCCACGGCCAGGCTGCCGACCGTGAGCGCCACGTTGTCCATGCCGCCCAGCCGTCGGCGCGCGTAGTTGGCACCCAGCGCCCACAGCGCCGAGGCCAGCAGCACCGCGGCCACCGCCACCAGCCCCAGCGCCGAACGCAGCGTCGCGCTGCCCGCGGTCA
>QEUZ01000425.1 GCA_003577355.1 Chloroflexota bacterium
GACGGATGGGACCATTTCCTGCCGCTGCTGGCAACAGCTATCGGGGCTCACGCGGCAGTATCGAATGCGGAGGAAGCACAACAGCATGCAGGCGATTGACGTATTGCGCGGTCAGTTACGCCAGGCCCACGATGTCCTGGAGTTTGCCATCGAGGGCTTCACCCACGAGCAACTGCACGCGACCTTTCCGAACTCCACCTTGCAGGCCCCAGGGGTGATCTACCTGCACGCCGTCACCTGCGAAGACTTCTACCTTTCAGAGAACCTCAACACCGGCCCGCTGATCTACACCAGCCAGGGCTGGGCCGAGAAGCTCGGCATCGACATCGGAAACGGCTACCTCACCCCAGAGTGGTGCGCAACGGTGCGCATCGACAACCTCCCGCTGCTCCGGGAATACGCCCAGGCGGTCTACGCTGCCAGTGATGCCCACCTTGCCACGCTCACACCGGAAGACCTCGACCAACTGCTCGATTTCTATGGCGAGATGCGCCTCGGCGATTTCATCGGCCGGATCATGGTGTGGCACATCAGTGAACACGGCGGTGAAGTTGCCGCCTACAAGGGGCTCTACGGCATGCAGGGCTTGCCGTACTAACGCCCCGTAGTACCGACGCCCCGCACCAGCCGCCGCACCCCAGCATGCCGGCATCTCTAGCGGCCGGTGCGTGCCAGCGGCATGCGTCAATCTCTCGCAACGAACCGGAGAAGGGAATACTTAGCGATGCAAGCAGTCGACGTGTTGCGCACCCAGTTGCACGCAGCCCATGGGGGCATGGCGTTTGCCTGCCAGAACCTGTCCAGCGAGCAGTTGCACCACAAGTTCCCTAGTGCAACGATCCAGGCGATGATGCCGATCTACGTGCACCTTGTCGCCAACGAGGACTACCTGGTCAACACGATGCTGGCCGGCAAGCCAACCGTCTGGGAAAGCGGCTGGTGCAACCGGTTGAACCTGGACGTGACGGAAAGCTTCCTCAGCGACGGCTGGGCGGCGAAGGTCCGTGTCGATGACCTGGCCATGTTCCAGCAGTACGCGCAAGACGTATACACCGCCAGCGACGCCTACCTCGATACCCTGACGCCGGACGATCTCGACCGCCTGATCGACTTGCCGAACGGGGCGCAGATGCCGCTCGGCACATTCTTGGCGCTCGTCATCGCCGGCCACGCGATGATGCACGCCGCCGAGCTATCGACGTTGGCCGGCCTGCACGGTGCACAGGGCTCGCCGTTCTAGCCGTGCGACGCGGCGCTCCGTCGCGCGATGTACCCTTGCAGCATAATGCGGGAGATACAGCAACAACTGGAGCAGGTGCATGCTGCGCGCGGTCATGTTCGATATGGATGGGGTGCTGATCGACTCCGAGCCGGTGCATAAGGCGGCTCTTCAGGCGGTGCTGGCCGCCTATGGGCTTCCCTCACCGTGCGATGACGACTGGGAGCCGTACTTCCTGGGCCGCCCGGACCGTGACGGTCTGCTCGACTGGTTCGCACAGCATGGCGTCGTGCACGACCTGCAGCCGATCATGGACGACAAGCAGATCCATTTTGCCGAGCGGTTCGATGCACTCGTCAGCCCATACGCCGACGGGCAGTGGCTCGCGCGGGCGCTGGCCGAACGCGGCGTGCCACTGGCGCTCGTCTCCGGCGCGCGACGCAGCGAGATCGAGCTGACGCTGGAGCGCTTCGACCTGCGCGGCGTCTTCCGTGTGAGCATCAGCGCCGACGATGTCAGCGTTGGGAAACCGCACCCGGAGCCGTACCTGCGGGGCGCCGCCGCGTTGGGCGTGCCAGCGTCTGCGACAGTGGTCGTTGAAGACGCCCCAGCAGGCATGCGTGCCGCGCAGGCCGCCGGGGCACAGGTGGTCGTCGTTGACCGGCTCGGCCAGCCGCAGCTCTATGATGGACTCACCCCGGTCTCGGCGCTGGATGAGCGCGTGCTCGATTGGGTGCTATCAGCCCTCGACATGGCGCAGGCGCGAGGCGAGCGTTGCCGCTAGCGCCGCGACGACCCCTGATGTGTCGGCAAGGTTCTCGAATACGGCGTCCGGCGCATGCTCACGCAGCGCATCGACGCTGAAGCGGCCAGTCGCCACAGCCAGCACATGGGCGCCTCCCAAGCGAGCGGCGGCAATATCCTCCGGCGTGTCGCCGATCAGGACCGCCTGATCCGGGGTGTGGCGCACGCCAGTGCGCCGCTCCGCCGCATCGAGCGCCAGCTCCACGAGGTGCCCGCGTTCCCGAGCGACATCGCCAAACGCGCCGAAGGGCAGCAACTGCTCCAACCCGGCGGCCCGGAGCTTTGCCCATCCTACCGCTTCGGCATTGCCGGTGAGGACGCCGGTCTGCCAGCCGCGCGCCTGGCAGGCGACGATTGCCTCAACCACGCCGGGGAGCAGGCGCTCACGCGCGTCCACACCGGCGGTCACTTCCTCGTAGCGCGCGCCCATCGCCGCCATCATCTCTGCCAGCCGGCTGTCGGCTGCCTCGCGGTCCAGGTCGTGGATCTCGAAGAGCACGCGGGCGATGTTCGCATCGAGCATCCCGGCCAGAGACACCCCTTCAAGCGTCACGGGTTTCCCGTAGACCTGCTCGAACGCGTGCACGAACGCGCCGGAGTGCGCCCGGTCGCCAGTGCGCAGCAACGTCCCATCGATGTCAAACAGGATGACTCCTGCTGGGTAGCTCACTCGGCGCTGGCTCCACAGTAGCGCGTCACGATCTCGTACAGCGCGCGGGTGGCGAACTCCAGGTTGTCCACTGTCACCCGCTCGTCGTGGTTATGGGCGCCATTGGCTTCGGCAGCCGACAGACGCGCCGGCCAGAAGCCATAAACCTTGATGCCCGGCAGCGACTTCGCGTCGGTGCCGCCGGAAACCAGGTACGGCGCAACCGTCGAACCTGGGTCGACCTCGCCCATAACGGCCTGGATCGTGTCGAACAGCGGGGATGCCGGGTCGGCTTCGATACCACTGGACCCGCTGCGTAACGGCGATGGCTCAACGACGACATCCGGCCCAAGCAGCTCGCCGACTTGCGCGATAAAGTCCTCCGGCTACTGGCCCGGCAGCACCCGACCATCGACATCACAAATCACCTCACCGGGAATGACGTTGATGCGGTGGCCACCGTGGATGATCGTCGGGACAGCGGTGTTGCGAGTGGTCGCGCGCAAGGCGAGGAGGTCGTGCTCGCCAAGCGGCAAGCGCGACAGGTTCTCC
>QEUZ01000019.1 GCA_003577355.1 Chloroflexota bacterium
AGACGCTCGGCAGGGTCTGGAGTCAGTGCATCCCAGTACTGGCTGACCACGGCAGCGACGGCAGCACGCGCGAACTCTCCGCCACGTCCGCCCTGGCCGATACCGTCGGCCAGCGCCCAGATGGTACCGTGGCTCAGGCGCTCCAACGTGGTGGATGGCGTTCGCGAAGCCAGCGCATCGTCGCTTGCGGGGCGACCGAACCCGGCAGCACTCGCCGTGGAGATGCGCGCCTCCAGCTCCGGCATATACCCCGCCTACGCAGTCGTCAGACCGAATCAAGCATCAGGTGGTTGTGTCTCGGCAACTGGCTTGCGGGGGGTCTCGACAATCCGAGGGTCGGTATTCGGCGTTTCCGAAAGCTCCGCCGCCTGGCCGTAGGAGTGTGGCTTGGGCTTCGGCGTGTCCGCCGGTTCCGCACTGCGGCGGCGACGTGGGGCCGCGCCGGGCTTGCGCCGCCCAGCCGGGGGCTTGCGTTCCTCACTCATTGGGGCCTTCTCCATTTCACGGTCGCGAGCGACGCCCAGTCCTGCGTTCGTCGGGTTGCTCCATACAATACCGCCGGTCCCTCAGGTTGTTCCAGCATTCCGGCCAAATTACGTCATCGAACGGCGCGCATTGCAGCCGCCGCTTGCGCTCAGTACCCCAGCGTCGGGTCAACGACGTTGCGCAGCGGCTGGCCGGCACGGTAGCGGGCGATGTTGTCGGCCAGCAGGTCGCGCATGCGGCCCCAGAGCAACGGCGATGCGCCGCTGGTGTGCGCGGTGATCACGACATTCGGCATGCGCCAGAAGGGATGCTCGGCTGGCAACGGCTCCGGTGTGGTCACGTCCAGTCCAGCGCCGCGCAGGTGGCCAGAACGCAATGCCGCCAACAACGCATCCTGGTCGAGCGTCTCACCCCGCCCAATGTTGTAGAGGTAGGCGCCGGGCTTGATCCAGCTGAGGCGCTCTGCGTTGAACAGGTTGCGGCTGCCAGGGGTCAGCGGCATGCACAGCGCCACGTGGTCCGCCTCCGCCAGCAATGGTCGCATCGTATCCGGTGTTGCGACGGTCCCGATGCCGTGTGCCGGCAGCGGCCGGTTGCGCACGCCGGAGACGCGCATCCCCAGCGCGGCCGCCTTTGCGGCCAGGGCCAGGCCGATATCCCCCAAGCCAACGATGCAGAGGGTCTGGCCGGTCAGCTCGAATTGCCGGTTGACGACCTGTTTCCATTCCCCTCGCCCTTGCGCATCGCGCAGCTCCGGCAGGTTGCGGGCGAACCCGAGGATCAGCGCCAGCACATGCTCCGAAATGTTCGACGCGTGCACACCCGACATGTTGGTGAGCAGGATGCCTCGCTCCAGCAGCTCCGGGTAGAGGAAGCTATCGACCCCGGCGGTGATCGCCTGCACCCAACGCAGATTGGGAGCTGCCGCCAGCGCGGCTGGGCTTAGCTGCCAACCGCAATAGGCGTCGGCCTCGGCAAGCGCTGGGCCATACTCCTCCAGCCCACGCCCCTGGCTGATCCGCAGGTCGGGGAACCGTGCCTGCAGTCCGCTCAACCAATCTGGGCCGAAGTCTGCCCCGATCACCAGCGCTTCGAGCCGTGCCATCGCGTCCCCTCGATCCATACTAATGCGGCGCGCACATCCGCCCCAGCCGCCAGTATGACAGGTACGATAGATCCAGATCGCTGCAACCAGCGTATAGGCATTTACTGGTTAGAATAGATGTGGAAGCGGAGGGGCAACATGACGGAGCACACCGACCTGGCGGCACAGACTCGCGCGATGCACGCGCGCTTTCTGGCGGCGACTGCCGGACTTGACCCGGCAACCTGCGAGCAGGAACCGGTCTGCGGGGTCTGGACGATCCGCGACCTCGCCGGCCACCTGGATGCCTGGGCGATCGAGATCACCGGCTCAGCCGCGCTGGCGATCGGCGAGGACTTTACGCCGGATGCACTGGTCTCCGCTGGCGAAGCGTTCAACATGACCCATGCCGCCCAGCGTGCCGGCGACTCCTGGGAGACCGCGCGTGCCAGGCTGGACGCCACTATCGAGCGCGCCGTGGCGCTGATCGAGCGCACCACTCCAGAACAGCGCGAACAGCACGTCGACTACCCCTGGGGCGGTTCCGGCAACCTCGGCACCTTGCTCAGCGGGGTCGCCGGCCATCACCGCGAGCACATCGAGGAGATCGAAGCCTGGCGGGCCGCCCGCGGCCTTTAGCACCCCGCGCAGCCCCTTCCGCTATCATCGTCGCTACTGTCCCGTGAGTGGCGTGCGGAAGGGCAAGGGCGCAATGGCTGATATCGCGAGCAACCTGGAGACGCTACGGGCCTTCGTGCGAGAGGAAATCGTGCCGCGCGCAGCGCAGTGGGACGCCGAAGAGCAGGTGCCGGCCGAGCACGTCCAGCGCCTGGCCGACGCCGGCTTGTTCGCGCAGACAGTTGCCCAGGATGCCGGTGGCGCTGGGCGCTCGACATTGCACACCGTGCGCACAGTCGCCGAAGTGGCTCGCGGTTGCGCTGTCAGCGCCCGCCTCGTGGTCGATGCCAACTTCGGCGCGGTCGGCATGCTCGACCGTTTCGGCAACACGAAGCTGCGCGAGCACTGGCTGCCACGGTTACGCGCCGGCCGCAGCCTTGTGTCGATTGCGATGACCGAACCGGACGCCGGTTCCGCGGTTGGGGACCTGACGACAACCGCGACCCTGGATGACGACGAAATCATCCTGCACGGGGTCAAGCGCTGGATTACCGGGGCTGGGGAACGCGAGCTGTCGGTGGTGCTGGCGCGCTTCGGCGGTATTCCCGGCAGTGCTGGCATCGGAGCCGTGCTCGTGCCGTGGGATGCCCCAGGCTTTCGCATTGGCCGCCGCGAACCGACGATGGGGTTACGCGGCCTGCGTGAAGGCGAGCTGCACTTCGAGGGGTGCCGCGTCCCGGCAGAGAACCTGCTGGCCGGGCCGGGCGCATTCGGGCGGCTGATGGCGGCCTACAACGGGCAGCGCGTCGGGGCAGCGGCCGTCTCGCTCGGCATCGGCCGGGGTGCGCTCGCAGTAGCACTGGACTACGCACGGGAACGACGCCAGTTTGGCAGACCGATCGGCGAGTTCCAGGCGATCCAGCTGCTTCTGGCCGATATGGCGATCCAACTGGACGCCGCCGAGCTGCTGATCGAGCGGGCGGCAGCCTCCGTTGGCCGTGAAGGCTTCCCAGAGCGCTATGCCGCATCGGTCGCCAAGACCTTCGCCGCTGAAGCCGGCATCTTCGCCGCCAACACGGCCCTGCAAGTGCTGGGCGGCAACGGCTACTCCCGCAACTGGCCGGTCGAGCGCATGGTGCGCGACGCGCGGATGTTCACCATCGGCGGCGGCACCACCCAGATGCAGCGCCTCGGCATCGCCCAAGCGTTACTGGCGGAGCGCCAAGAAGCCTGAGAACTGACACGATTCTGTTGCGCAGCGCCCGACTTCGGCGGCGCGCCTGTACACTGTCCCAAACGATCCTGTAGCACACAACGTGCGGCGGGAGGACGGGTGGAGACTCCACCAATCGATATTCAACAGCTCACGCGCTACTACGGGCGCAGTCGTGGCATCGAAGATGTCTCCTTGCAGGCTGGGCAGGGTGAGATCCTCGGCTTTCTGGGGCCGAACGGCGCCGGGAAGACCACGACCATCCGCCTGCTGATGGGCATGCTCAAACCGGACAGCGGCAGCGCCCGCATATTCGGGCTGGACTGCTGGGCCGACGCCACGACAGTCAAGCAGTCGGTCGGGTTCCTGCCGGGCGACGTGCGCCTCTACAAGAACTGGACCGGGCAGCGTTTCCTCGACTACCACGCCGCGCTCCGGCCGGGCAGCGACCCGGCATTGCGCCGCCGCCTGGTCGAGCGTTTTGAGCTCGATCCCAGTCGCACGATCAAGCACCTCTCACGTGGCAGCCGGCAGAAGGTCGCCATCGTCCAAGCCTTCATGCACGACGCACCACTCTTGATCCTCGATGAACCGAGCGCAGGGCTCGACCCGCTGATGCAAGTAGAACTGCTCAACCTGCTCCGTGAAGAACGCGCGCGCGGCAAGACCATCTTCCTCTCGACCCATAACCTGCCAGATGTGGAGCGGGTAGCCGACCGTGTCGGCATCATCCGTGATGGCCACCTGATCGCAGTCGACGACGTGAGCCACCTGCGCGAGCTGCGCGCGCGGCGTATGGACGTGCAGTTCGCCACCCCGCCGGACCTGGAGCAGTTCAACTCGCTGGAAGGCGTCCGCGTGCTCGACGTGGCGGACGACGGCCGCCAGCTCGGCCTGGTTGTCCAGGGGCCGCTGCCGCCATTACTGGAAACGCTCGCCCGCAACGCGGTGCTCGACCTGACCTACCAACCCGCCGACCTGGAGAGCATCTTCCTCCACTACTACACTGCAGACCCCGACACGGCAGGGGGCGCGTCGTGATCCTCGTTGAGCTGCGCCGCGAGCTGCACGACCTGCGTTGGGGCAGCATCGGCTACGGACTGGGGCTTGCCATCTATGTCTTGATCATGATCTTCTTCTTCCCAACCGTGCGCGATAACGCTGCCGTCTACCAGAACATGCTCGATGCTTACCCGAAAGCATTGCGGGAGATCTTCGGCATCGAGGACATGACGACCTTGCCCGGGTTCATCGGCGCCGAGGTGCTGAGCCTCATCTGGCCGATTGTTGTCGCCGTGTTCG
The DNA here is from genome assembly GCA_003577355.1 of Chloroflexota bacterium. Lineage (GTDB taxonomy): Bacteria > Chloroflexota > Chloroflexia > Thermomicrobiales > CFX8 > CFX8. The sequence continues at coordinate 4,704 of QEUZ01000019.1, forward strand.
CGATTACCGCAGCCGCCGGCTTCGTTGCCGGAGAGATCGAACGCGGCACGGTGGACCTCTGGCTCTCGGTCCCTGTGCGGCGCTGGCGTCTCCTAACCGGCAAGTTCCTGGGTCTCGCACTCGCACTCGGTGTCGTCGTGCTGGCGACCATCTTCGGCCTCGTCGTGGGGACGCCGCTCGTTGGCGAGTCGCTCAGCGTCACCGGCCTGTGCGCCCTCGCCGTCATCCTGTATGTGTTTGCCCTCGCCGTCGCTGGCATCGCCACGTTGCTCTCCAGCCTGCTGAGCGAGCGGGGCAAGGCAGGCGGTCTTGCCGGGCTGCTGATCCTGCTGTCGTACCTGGCCTGGGTCGTCGCTGGCCTCAGCAAACGCTGGGATTGGCTGCGCTTTGTCAGCATCTTCAGCGCATTCGACCCACGACCAGCGCTGGCCGACGGTGCGTTGAACATGCTGCACATCACCGTGCTGTTGGCAGTTACGCTGGCAACGATGTTCGCCGCACTGCTGGTGTTCGAACGACGCGACATGGTCTGAAGCGCGGCGTTACCCGGCAACGGCGATGATCAATGTGCCGCAGAAGATGAGCGCCGCACCTGCAGTGCGATACACGCCGAACGGCTCCCCCAGAAAACGCCAGCCAACGATCGCCGCAAACACCACGCTGATCTCGCGCACCGCTCCGGCGTAGGCAACCTGAGCGCGCGTGTACGCCAAGAGGACCATGATGTAGGTCGTCATCGTCAGTACGCCAACCAGGCAGATGCGCGGCCACTGCGCCCGCCACACAGCGCCGACCGACGCGCCCGTGCGCCGGTTGCGCACCAGAATGAACGGGGTAGTGGCGATGCTGGTGAGCAACATGACTGCTGCCGTATACGGGCCGGGTGGGCTGAATTGCACTGCCGCGCCGTCAATCGCCGTGTAGCCGGAGATGCACAACGCAACCAGCAGCGCCGCAACGATCGCGCGCGGGTCGATGCCGCTACCGCCCCCGCGTGTGAACCACAACCCGCTGCCGACAACCATCAGCCCCGAGACAAGCACCGCCAGGCCAAGCAGGCCACCGCGACTGAGATCTTCGCCCAGCAGCGTCGTCGCCCAGATCGCCAGAAAGGCGGGCGCACTCCCACGGGCAATCGGGTAGACGAGCGAGAAATCCCCCAGACGGTAGGCGCGGGTCAGGGCCAGGAAATACGTTACCTCTAGCGCAGCACTCGCCAGCAGATAGGGCACAGCCCGTTGGGACAGCCCCTCCCCAACCAGGATCAGCGGCATGAACAGGGTTGCGCCGACCAGCACCGCTAGCCAGGTGAACGTTTGGTCGCCCCCGGCGCGTTTGACGATCAGGTTCCAGCCGGCATGGAGCGCCGCGGCTAGAACGAGCAACCCGAGGGCATCGAGAGGCAATCCACACCCCACCCAACGCGGCCCGGCCCTGCCGCCGCCAGCACCATCCCCGCCCGGCAGTGTAGCGCAGCCCGCTGATGTATCGTTGCTCCTACAGGCAAGGCTGAGATGGAGTACGCACTGTGACGCCAGAACACGCGGGGCAGGCCGAGACACAGACCAGTGCTGAACAGCGCGAACCAATCGGCCGCGAGCTGACAGTGCTCGATACACTGTTCGAAAACATGCCGCTCGGCATCGCCATTTACGACCGCGGCTTCGTCCTGCAACGCTTCAACCCCACTTGGAGCGAGATCCTGCGCCGCGCAAGTCGCTCGACACAAGTCGTCCAGCCCGGCATGCACGTGCTCGACATCGAGTCGCCGCAGGAACGCCGCGCCGCGATCATCAACCGGCTGAAGTCTGGCGAATCGGTGCGCCGGCCAGCAGTGCATTACCGCACGCCGGAAGGGGACATGTGGATCGATGTCTCCCAATCCCCACTGTGGACGGATGGCGTCGTCACCGGCTTCATCGAAGTCGTTGACGATGTCACTGAGCGCGTCCTGGCGGAAGAGGCGTTACGCGAGCGGCTGCGTTTCGACGATCTGGTCACGACCATCTCCACGCGCTTTGTCAACTTGCCTGCCGGCGAGATCGATGCCGGCATCGAGAGCGCCCTGGGCGCCATCGGTGCATTCGCTGGGGTCGACCGCAGCTACGTCTTCCAGTTCAACGATGACCTGACGACGATGTCCTACACCCACGAGTGGTGTGCGCCGGGGATTGCGCCGGTGCAGGACCGCTTGCAGGACTTCCCGCTGGCCAACGTCGCCTGGTCGACGGGCCACATGCTGCGCCAGGAGGTGCTGCATATTCCGCGGGTCGCCGATATCCCTGAGGAGGGCCAGGCCGACCGTGCCGAGCTGGAGGCGCAAGAGGTGCGCTCGTTGCTGCTCGTGCCGATGGTCTATCTCGGCAAGCCGGTCGGGTTTCTCGGCTTTGATGCCGTGCGCGAGGAGAAGAGCTGGTCGGACGAGAGCATCCGGTTGCTGACGATCGTCGGCGAGATTTTCGTCAATGCCCTACAGCGCAAGCGCGCGGAAGAGGTTCTGCGCGAACGGGAAATGCAATACCGCAGCATCTTCGAAGCCACCAGCGACGGACTGATCGTCACCGATGCCCGGACCGGACTGATCGTCGACGCCAACCCAGCAGTATCAGCGATGCACGGCTACCAGCACGGGGAGCTGCTTGGCCAGCACTGGACGGTGATCACGCCACCGGAGTACTGGGAGCAGCGCGTCGCCGCACGCAGTCAGGCGCAGGAACAGGGTCGCTTCCACGTGCAGAGCCACGGCTTGCGCAAGGACGGCCAGCGGTTCGCGATTGATGCGCGCGGCACAGCGTTCACCTACCGCGGCGCGCCAGCTGTGCTCGGGGTGGTGCGCGACATCACCGAGCAGGTACAGGCCATGGACCTGCTGGAAGCGCGCGTGGAGGAACGCACCCGCGAGATCGCCACACTGCTGGAAGTCTCGCGCAAGGTCAACGCGACCCTCGACCTGCGTGACCTGTTCGAAATGATCTTCGACCAGCTGAAATACGTCCTGCCGGACTACGGTGGTTCGGCCATCCTGCTGTTGGACAACGCCGACGAACTGGTCATCGTCGCCTCGCGCACCGAACATAACCCGGAGGTCGCCGCCCGTGAGATCGGTATCCGCTACCCACTGTCCGCGTCCAGCCGCCTGATCAGCGAGCAACTGCCATATGGCCCGGTGACGATCGCCGACGTGCGCAGCGACCATCCGCTGGCACACGCCTTCCGCGAGGTCGTCGGGGAGCGCATTGACACCGACATGGTCCACGTGCGCAGCTGGATGAGCGCCCCGCTGATCGTGCGCGAGCGCACCATCGGCCTGTTGACGATTTCAGCTAACGTGCCGGGCTACTTCGACGCGCGCCGGATGGAACTTGTCACCGCCATCGCCAACCAGGCGGCCGTCGCCATTGACAACGCCCGCCTGCTGGAGCAGGCGCAGGGACGCGCCGCGCTCGAAGAACGCCAGCGCCTGGCCCGCGAGCTGCACGATTCCGTCTCGCAAGCCCTCTACGGCATCGCACTGGGCGCACGCACCGCCCGTACCTTGCTGGAACGCGACCCGGCGCGGGTCGGCGAGCCGCTAGAGTACGTGCTCTCGCTGGCCGAGGCCGGGCTGGCCGAGATGCGCGCACTCATCTTCGAGCTGCGGCCGGAATCGCTGGCGCAGGAGGGGCTGGTTGCGGCGCTGGAGAAGCACGCGGCGTCCCTGCGCGCCCGCCACCGGCTGGATGTCGTCGCCCAGCTCGGCTCCGAGCCACCGGCCTCTCTAGCTGTCAAGGAGGCGCTCTACCGCATCGCCCAGGAATCGCTGCACAACACGGTCAAGCACGCCCGCGCCCGCAGCGTGCACCTGCGGCTACAGTACGACTCCCAACGCGTTGCCCTGGAGATTAGCGACGACGGTGATGGGTTTGTTGTGCGCGACGAGTTCCCCGGCCACTTGGGGCTTGAGTCGATGCGCGAACGTGTCGCGCGCCTGAACGGAGACATCACCATCACCAGCGCCCCGGGCAGTGGGGCCAGCGTCCGCGTGAACCTGCCATTGCAGCGCTGACCAGCGCTGGCATACAAGCCCACCGCGCATCAACTGGGACGCTGCAACCCTGGCGGCGCATCAGGGCGTGCGCCGGGTTGCCAGCTCCAGAAGTGTCGACATTGTGACGTTGTCACCAGTGCAGACGGCCACGACGGTGCGCCCCTGAGCCAGTTCTGGGCGGGACAACAACAGCGCCAGCGGCGTCGCGCCAGCCCCTTCCAGCACCAGCCGTTCGGTCAGCAGCGCGTGGACCATGCCAGCGGCGATCTCTTCCTCGCTCAGTAGCGCAACGTCATCGATCAGGTCGCGCACCAGCGGGAACGTGTACCGGTTGTCGAAGCCGACATCACCGGAGAGCGCGTCTGCCAACGTCGCCTCCTCGACGACCGATACGATCCGGCCCCGCTCCAAACTGAGCGCCATACTCGGGCCGCGCTCCATCGATACCCCGATCATCCGCACGCCGGGCTTCGCCGCCTTGATGGCCAGTGCGACGCCCCCGAGCAGGCCCCCGCCGCTCAACGGCACGATGACGACATCAACCTCCGGCAGGTCCGCCAGGATCTCCAGTCCGAGCGTGCCTTGCCCGGCGATCACGTGTGGATCGTCGTAGGGGTGGACATAGACCCTGCCGTGTTCTTCAGCGAAGCGATGCGCCGCCATATCGGCCTGCGCGAAGTCCGCCCCGGCAACAACCGCTTCCGCGCCCAGTTCGCGGATCGCAGCCACCTTCACCTGGGGCACAAGCTCCGAGAGGAAGATCGCCGCCGGGACTCCGAGCTGTTGAGCGACATAGGCCACGGCGCGCCCGTGGTTGCCGGAGGAGCAGGTCACCACCCCGCGCGCCCGTTCATCCGGCGCGAGTGAGAGCAGCGCGTTCGTCGCCCCGCGCAACTTGAACGAACCGGTCGGCTGCATCGACTCCAGCTTGAGAAATACCCGCACGCCAGTGCGCGCCGAGAGGCTGCGCGACGGCTTCAATGGCGTGTGGCAGATGTATGGCCGGATGCGCTCGGCCGCTGCCGCCACGTCTGCGGGTGTTGGCACGCTCATCGCCGCTCAGGCCGCAACATGCGCTGGTGCGCCGATGCCATGGAGCAGCGCATCGACCAGTTGGCCCGCCCGTTCCGGGTCCGGCGCGCGCTGGTCCGGGCCATCAGTCGCAAACTTGATCTGGCCCATAATCAGCCCAAAGAACATCTCAACCGCCAAATCTGGGTCGATGACGCGCAGCTCACCGGAGGCGATTGCTCGTTCGAAGACACTGCGCATCACCGCTGTTGGCGGCTGCACCTCGGCGGTCAATATCTTGCGGCGTTCACGGTCGATGTGGCGGTGGAAGTCGCTGAACAGGCGGATGAAATCGGCGTCACCACCAGTCACCAGGAAGAAGCGCGCCACACGTTCCAGAAGCTCTTGCAGCGAACCACCCGCAGCGATGCGAGTAGTAACGCCGGCATGCATGCGTTGCATCTCCCGCGCACACACCGCACCGAAGAGCTCTTCCTTGCTGCGGAAGTGATGATACAGTGTGGCCTTGGTTAGCCCGGCGGTGTCGGCGATCTGCTGCATCGAGACTTCGGCATAGCCCTGCCGCAGGAACAACACATACGCCTCATTCAGAATCCGCTCGCGACCTTCACCGCTGCCGCTCATGGTGCTGTGCGCCTCCGGCCCCCTGCTCACGGTGCAAGATATCCGTTGCCCATTGCACGCGCAATGCAATTCTACCGACCAAGCAGCTTGCAAGCCTGCTGTGCGGAACATCGCCTACTCGTGACGTGCAATGCAGGGTCGGCGCTGGCGCCACAGCCAAACTGGGTCGAGCTACTGGTGGCAGTTTCAGTATCGTCAGCGCCGCCAACGTCGACCTGCCAGCTGTGAGCATCGGGGTATGGGTATGCGTCGTAGTCGCCCGCATATGCTGGGGCACCCTGCCTTCCGGACACAGCTCGCTGGTTAGCGCAGGCACGACGCTCGCCACGCACGGCAGGCGACACGTCCATCGGCTGCTCGATGACGTACATCGCGTGCGACGACGGAACGGCGACATAATTTCTGGTACGCTCTATGGTTGGTGCTGAATGGAGGAGGCGAGCAGTGACCGCACGGTCATTGGTCGCTGAGTGGCGATTGCTGTCAGCTCGGAGAAGCCATGAACGTCCGTGAACAAGTTGAGCTCGCAATTCGGAACTATGCGGATCTGCCGCCGGCCCCGTTGAGTGAGGAATTGCCTGAATCCGAGGCCTACCTTGCGACCCCGGACCGGCTCAGCTTCGCATTGGGCTGGATCGTGGCGAGCGCGATCGTCAACGCGCGGTACGCGGATTCCGCGTTGGACGCGCTGCCGATCTACCACCCGGAGAACGGTTGGGACCGTTTCCTGCTCACCCGCAGGGTTTCCGGCGAGGTCTACGCCCGCGAACATGCCGACTCGCACGGCATGATCATGCTGAGCGGCGAGGATGCTCCCAGCCTGACAAAGCCAAGCGGTGCGATTAAAGTATCGTTGGGCGCGAAGCTGCGCGAGGACCCGGAAGCAGCCATTGCAGAAGCGCTTTCCTGGTTCCCGCCAAGCGGCCTGAAGGCGAACGACCTCGGCAAACGCTGGCCGGACCGCCGCAAGTACTACCCGATGCTCTACAACACGGTCGCTGAGCTGATCCTGGAGTACCCGGGCATTGTCGCGGCGCGTGAGATCTTCATCGACGACCAGCCAGTGGATGGCGCCTACCACCCGCTCTACCTGCATGCCGTCTCGTTGCGACCGGCGATGACCTACGACTGGGTGCTGGTGCAGTATCAGGAGCGCGCGCTCTTCTTCCGGGTGCACGGCGGCCAGTCGATTTACGAGACGAACCGCAAGGGATGGTCGACCGTCCGCCGCCAGCTAAACCAGGACGAACCGGAGCGGATCAAAGAGCGCCTGCTCTCGTGGCTGCGGATCAAGGGCGAACCCGACCCAACGGTCGACTGATCTCTCGCTGGGTTGTCGTTGCAGGGTTGCAGGCCACCGCCTGCAGCCCTATGTGCGCTGACAGGTATCATCCTGTGCAGGTGTGAATAGCGTGCGACCCATGCGCGTTATATACCCCAGAGGGGTATGTAGCCCCGCGAAGGAGATGTGATACCCGATGAGCACCAACACTGTACCACGCAAGTCGCGATTGCAGTCGTTCCGTGAGCGGCGCGACGAGTTCATGCGCACCCACGAACATTCACCGCTTACTGAGAAACAGAAAGCCAACTTCGTCCCGCTGGCATATTTCGACGAGAACCCCGACCTGGCCTTTGTTCTCGACGTCAACACCGATATCGACCACACTCCGGTAGAGTTGCCAACGACCACTGGCGAGCCGCGTGAGTACATACCTCATGGCACGATCTCATTCGAGGTGGAGGGCCAGCCGGTGACGCTGACGGTCTACCGCGAGCCGGAGCGTGGCCGGTTGTTGATCCCATTCCGCGACACGACCAATAACAAGGAAACCTACGGAGCAGGCCGCACCGTTGACCCGCAGGAACGGCCAGATGGCAAGTTGGTTGTCGATTTCAACTACGCCTACGCTCCATACTGCCAGTACAACGACAACTGGGTTTGCACGATCCCGCCAATGAACAACTGGTTGCGGGTGCCGATTCGGGCTGGCGAGAAAATGTACCCGGGGAAAGAGTCATCCGAGGAATAGCCAGCGAGAACGACGGGTGGGTTGCATGCCACCGACGACCGCGCACATTTCGATCGACATGGAGCGCCTGGCGGAGATCTGCCGCCGCTACCAGGTGCGTGAGCTCGCCCTGTTCGGCTCCGTCCTGCGCGACGACTTCAGCGCCGACAGCGATGTCGATGTGCTGGTGGAGTTTGAGCCGGAAGCGTTCGTGGGCTTGGTGCATCTTGGCCACTTGCAAGAGGATCTTGAACGCGTTGTCGGGCGTCGGGTTGACTTGGTCCCGAAACGTGGTTTGAAGCTGTTTGTCCGCGATACTGTGCTCGCCGAGGCGGAAGTCATCTATGCCGTCTCGCACTGAGCGGGTGTATTTCCATGAGATGTTGCAGGCGTGCGAGCGAGTCATTGCACGGGTAGCCAATACCTCGTTTGAGGCGTTTTCACTCGACGATACACTGCAAGATGCCATCATTTATCGGCTTGCCATTATCGGCGAAGCGGTAACCCGTGTGTCGACGGAAACGCAAGCTGCATATCCTGATGTGCCCTGGAGCAAGATCAAAGGATTCCGTAACATCGTGGTCCACGAATACTTCGCCGTTGACATCCGCAGTGTCTGGGATACTGCGACAGTCGAGGCGCCAAGGCTACGCGAGCAGATCGCGGCGATCATTGCAGCGGAGTTTCCTGAGGAGGCGCAATGAGTGGGCCCCGCCAGCGGGTTTCGAGCGGCACCGAGTGGGAGCAGGTCGTCGGGTTCTCGCGGGCACTGCGGGTCGGCAACGCCGTCTACGTGTCCGGCACAACGGCGACCGACCCGCAGGGGCAGGTTGTCGGCGCCGGTGACGTTGCGCAACAGACGGAGTACATCATCCAAAAGATCGCGGCGGCGCTGGAAGCGGCCGGCGCGCGCCTGAGCGATGTCGTGCGCACCCGCATCTACGTCCTGAATGCCGACGACTGGGAGGCGGTAGGGCGTGTCCACGGGCGCTACTTCGCGGCGGTGCGCCCGGCCAACACGCTCGTCGAGGTCAGCAGGCTCGTTGGCGACGAGTACCTGGTCGAGATCGAAGCAGATGCCGTGGTTACAGCAGACTGAGCGGAAGAGGTACGGGATTGGCCACAGCGCTGGACCAGCATGGAATGTCGGACCCAACCACGCCGCCAGCGCTGACCACCTCGATCCGGCTCAACAACGACCTGCCGGTCGCTGAGTACGTCAGGCTGGCACAGGTGGCCGAAGCAGCCGGCTTCGACCAGCTCTGGGTGAGCCACGATCTCTTTTTGCGTTCCTCGCCGGTCATCCTGACAGCGGTTGCCCTGGCGACGGAACGCATCCGGATTGGCTCCGGCATTGTCAACCCGTACAGCATCAACCCAGCCGAGCTGGCGATGCTTGCCGCGACGTTGGCAGAGGTCAGCAATGGACGCTTCAACCTCGGGATCGGCGCCGGGGCAGCTGAGTTCCTGAAGTGGGTCGGCATCCCGCGTGAGCGTCCGCTTGCCACCACGCGGCTGGCCTTGCAGCGCATTCGGGCGTTGCTCGACGGCGCGCCGGTTCCCGGCTGGGCAGCGGAAGCCTACATGCGCTTCGCCGTGCCGCATCGCGTGCCGCTCTACCTCGCAGCGCTCAGCCCGCATATGCTGCGGTTGGCAGGCGAACTGGCGGATGGCGTCCTGCCACTGCTCTTTCCGCCAGAGCATTACCTGAATGTCGTGCCGTACATCGCCGAAGGCGCAGCTCTGGCCGGCCGCAGCGTTGACGCAATCGATATCGCCGCCTGCATCTGGTGCTCGGTCTCGGATGACCGCATGGCAGCCGAAGACGTGCTCAAGGACAAGATCGCCTACTATGGCCACGCCCTCAGCCCGCTAATCTGGGAACAGCTTGGGCTGACCGTGGACGACTTCCGGCCCATCGAGCGGGCGCTGATGACCGAACGCGATCGCGCCAAAGCACGCGCGCTGGTGACGCCGGCAATGCTGCGCATCGGCATCGCCGGCGACCAGACGGTCCTGCGAGAGCGCATTACGGGGCTGCTGGCGCTCGGCGTTCGCCACCTGAGCTTCGGCCCGCCGCTCGGGCCAGACCCCACGGCGGCCGTGGCTGCAATCGGAGACGTAGTACGAGAATCCATCACCTCACCAAGCCCCCGCTCCGGGCGGGAGCGGCGGAGTTGAGGCGACGCTGAACCGCTCGTGTCCCAACCGCCGACCATTGTCGAGTCAGAGTGGCTCGCTTCGTCAGAAATGAGCGCTTGTGACATCACGCGAGTGCTCGGAATCTGTCGATCGAACCACTGGTCACTCGTCACTGGTCACACTGGTCACTCCACTAGATCAGCTCAGCGGTAGTGCGGATCTCCAACGCCTGCTTGAGCGCGGTCGAAACCGGGCAGTTCTGGCCTGCGCCTTCGGCGGCGGCGGCGAAGGTGGCTTGGTCGATGCCCGGCACCTTGCCACGCACGTGAATGTCCATGGACGTTATCTTCGGGCCGCCGTCCAATGTCAGCGTGCAGGTCGCGCTGATTTCCAGCAGCTCCGGGGCGTGGCCATCTCGTGCCAACCCAGCCGACAGCGCCATCGCAAAGCAGGAAGCGTTCGCCGCGGCGATCAGCTCCTCCGGGCTCGTCGCGCCGCCTGGCTCTTCAGCGCGGCTCTTCCAGCTCACTGGCAGGTTGGATATTGCGCCGCTGGTAACACTAACGATCGTGCCGCTCCCATCGAGCAGGCCGCCATTCCAGGTAATGTTCGCAGTGCGTTTCTGTGCTGGCATTGCCGATCCCTCCATGTCTCACGTCGACCGTCGACGTCGACGGCTGTCTCTGAGCGTAACGGAGATCGCCTGAGGTCGCAACGCTGCTACGCGCCGGTCCAATCGGCGGCTGCACGCGCACAAGGCAGTTCCGCAACCAGCAACGCTAGCGGCGAGTGCCGACGACGTGCAGGAAGTACGTTGGGGTGAGACCAGCCTGGGCCCTGATACCGTAACGGTCGAGCAACGCTTCCAGCTCGTCCGGGGCATAGTAGCGCTTGACGATATTGAACGTGCGACCATCGTTCAGGACGCGCCGCTGGACATACTCGGCCTGTGTCGCAATCGTCTGGTTATGCGCTGTAGACGTCTGCTCGTTACGGCTATCGACAATACCCAGCACCCCACCTGGGCGGAGAGCGGCGGCAACGGTCGCGATGAACCCATCCAGACGCTCCGGCGGGACATGCGAGAGCCAGAACCCGAAAAAGACCCCGTCGTACTGCCGCTCCGGCTGCCAAGCGAAGATATCTCCCTGCAGATACGTCACCCGCTCAGCGTAACCGGCTGCGCGCAGGCGTGCCTGGTTGATTGCGACCATCTCAGGCGCGCCATCCAGCACGGTTAGGCGCTCGGCATGGGCTGCCAGGCGCTCGGTCCAGATGCCGGTACCGCCGGCGATCTCGATGATATCGCCGTGGAACCCGGCGCGATCGAACAGGTCGTAGACCTCTCGCACCTCGGCAAACCAGCGGCGGTTGAGCTCCGCACCCTGGTCGTAGCGCCCGAGGCGCAGCCACCATTCGTCGTACTCCGGGGCACGTTCACGATAGTAGCGTTGTTGTTCTTCAAGAATCGACACCGGTGTGCTCATGTTGCTCGTGTTCCAACCACCTTCCACTGTCGGGTCAAGGTCGCTCGTTTCGTCAGAGAAGCGCGCTTCATACAAGGCCGATCGAACCACTGGTCACTGGTCACTGGTCACTCCACTCATTATCCGCCGGATGACTGTGGGCGTGAGTGTGATGGTGGTCGCCATGCTGGTGCGCTCCGGCATAGTGTGCCGCCAACAGGTCTTCGCCCCAGTCGTTGCTGAAATCGCGCCAGACGGCGTGGATGTGGTTGGCGTCGTTCTGGGTGTTGTCGTACTCGATCAGGAAGTGCGGCCCTTTGACGGTGTAGTAGTGACCTACCCCCGGCGTCTCCGGCCCGGCCCAAGCGAAGGCCAAGCCATCGAACCCGGCCGCCTCGATGCGCCGCCATTGCCCCGCCTGCACCTCGTCGGCCGCGCGACCGACATACTGGCGCACCAGCGCGACCAGGCGCCCGCGTTGCTCCCCGGTGAGGTCGGAATACGGCAAACCACTGGGCAGTACCGCCGGGTCCGCCGAACGGTAGTTGACCGTAAGGATGTCGGCTGGCGCAACGGGATCGACAATTGCGACCGCCTTCTGGGCAGCATCGAGGCTGCCGAGCAGCACGCGCGCGAGGTCTTCTTCCCCGGCCAGGGTGCGCATGCCAGCGTGTGGGCCAAAGGGGACAGTGGCAGGGTTGGCCCCGAAGAAGAGCGGCGTCGGCGCGACATAATCGCCATCAAAGATGCTGAAGCTCACGCCAATATGGTGTCCACCGGCCCGCCACGCCCAGGGGTCGCGCCCACCCGGCGTGCCGAAAACACTGAACCAGTAGCGCGCCGAATCGCGCAGCCACTGTGTCGGGCGCTGTTCCACCCGCTCGACCTCGCGCAATATCGGCTCCAGGTCGACGATCTGACGCGCCTCGGCGGCGCCGCGGGCGCTGAGCCCGCTGGCGAGCAGCGCGAAGGCGAGCTCCTGCTGGTGGCCGGTCATGTCACCCAGCATCAGGCCGTTGCGTTCCACCGGAGTGTAGTGCCAGAAGTAGCGCTCATCCCCAGCAAAGGGAAACGTCGCGGTGGCGCGCTGCGCATCAGTAAGCGAATCGAGAAAGCGCTGGGCAGCATCGGCCATGTTGCGCACCGTTGTTGGCGCCCGCAGCACCGCCAGAAGGTCGTCGGCCGGACGTTGCATCGTGCGCCTCCATTCGTGCGAAGTGCAGTGTTGATACGCCGATTGTAGACGATTGCCACTGGCAGGGTTGCGGGCGTCGGGCGCGGCGTGCCAGAGTTGGGGCAACGACCGCTCCCGGGGGAGAACGCAGCGCATGTCAACGAGTCTGACCGTACAACCGCCAGTCAAAGAACCGCCGCTGGCAGTCTGGCTACCGCTGGCGCGCCCGTTTACCCTCACCGCAACGGCGGTGCCGGTGCTGCTCGGCGGCGCGCTGGCCGCGTGGGACGCCACCTTCCGGTTGGACCGCTGCATCGCGCTGCTGGCCTCGGCGATGCTGCTGCAGGCCGCCACCAACATGCTCAACGAATACTTCGACTACCAGCGTGGGCTAGATACGCAGGACTCGGTCGGTATTGCTGGGGCAATCGTCCACGGCAGGCTCAGCGCAGGCGACGTCCTACGCGGGGCACTGGTCACCATGACGGTCGCGCTCCTGTTCGGCCTCTACCTTGTTGCCGTCGCCGGGCTCTGGCTGCTGCCGGCAGCAGGAGTCGGCGGGATGGCGGCCTGGTGCTACTCCGGCGGGCCACGGCCGGTCTCCGGCACGCCGTTTGGCGAGCTGCTGGTCGCACTCGTGCTCGGGCCACTGCTCGTGGGGTTGGGGTATGCCGTCCACACCGGCACGCTGCCGGGGGGAGTGCTGCTCGCCTCGTTGCCGGTAGCCTGCCTTGTGGCGGCGATCCTGCTCGGCAACAACCTGCGCGACATGGAGGGCGACGCCGAGCGAGGGCGGCGCACGTTCGCAATCGTCTTCGGGCGCACCTCTGGACTTGGCCTGCTGGCGGCGCTGCTCTATGGCTCGTTCGCGTTGCTCATCCTTGCGGTAGCGCTGGGGGCCGCTCCGGCCTGGGCACTCCTCGGGCTGGCGACCCTGCCGCTGGCGCCGCCAGTTGTCCGCCGCTTCCGGGCAACGCTCGCCCCTATCCAGCTGCATCCGGCGGTGAAAGGCATCGCACGGCTGCATCTGTTGCAGGGGCTGCTCGTTGCCGCCGGCATCAGCATTGCGGCGCTCCTGTGAGTCGAGCATCCGCCGACAAGGCGCATGTACCCGGCATGTTTGCCGCAATCGCGCCACGCTACGACCTGCTGAACGACCTGCTCACCGCTCGACGCCACCGCGCCTGGAAACGGGCTGCGGCCGCCCAGGCCCAACCGCAGGGCATGCGCGTGCTCGACCTCGGCAGCGGCACCGGCGACATCGCGCGGGAGCTGCTACGGGCCGGAGCCGCCCAGGTGGTTGCAGCCGACAGGGTGCCGGATATGCTGCACCTGGCGCGCACGCGCAGCACCGAGGTACGCGACCCCCGCCAACGGGCGCGGCTCGACTATGTCGTCGCGGATGCACTGCAGCTGCCGTTCCGTGACGGCGCATTCCAGCGCGTGACCTGCGGGTTCCTCATCCGCAATGTGCCCGACGTGCCGCTGGCACTGTCCGAGATGCTGCGCGTGCTGACGCCGGGCGGCACAGTGGTCTGCCTGGAGGCCACGCGCAAGGATGGGCCGGCCGGTCGTGTGCTGCACGCCGGTTTCAGCGCCCAGGCTCGCCTGCTGGGCCGCCTCGCTGCCGGTGCGCCGGATGCCTACGCCTACCTGCCTGATTCCGCCGCCGCGTTCTACAGCCCAGCAGAACTTGTCGCGCTGCTGCGCTCCGCTGGCTTCATCGATGTCGGCTACCGCTGTTTTGGCCTCGGGCTCGTCGCACTCCACTGGGGAACGAAGCCGTCATGATCGCCCGTTGCTGCGCCTCGTGCATAGCCATACTGGTCGTCGTTACAACGCTTACCCTGGCGAGTCAGCCACCGGCGTCTGCCGGGAACAGTGCGCACCCGCTGACACCGTCCGGTGACGGGACCATACGCCTCGCACGCCGACCTGGAGTGGGCAGTACATACCCGGCCACCCAACCGGCATCCACGCTCGGCCAATTCGTCGTGCGCGCCGCGGCAACTCTCGCACCCGACGAGCGCGTGGGTCGCGCTCAGCGTCCAGCGCAGCGCGACTCCAGCCGGAAGCTCTTTGCCGCCGGCATTACCGTGCTGGGCATCGCGTTGGTCATCGCAACCGCGTACTACGTCCGGCGCAAGCGGGACGGTGACGAGTGACGAGCGTCCTCGACATCCTTGCACGCGGTGGCGTGCCGTACCGCCTGCACCAACACCAACCGCTCGTGTCGGTTGACGATTACACCGGCAATACGCAGTTCCCGGTCGAACGCATGATCAAGACCCTCTGCTTCGGCGCCGGTTCTGGCTGGTTTCTGCCGGTGCTGCGCGCGCTGGACCGCCTCGACTACGCTGCAGCGGCGCGGGCTGCCGGAGTGCGCCGCCCCGACCTGCGGCTGGCAGATACCACCGCGTTTGGCAACGCCACCGGCTGGCAACCCGGCGGCTATGCCCCGTTTGCCGTGCGCGCTGACATGCGCGTTGTTTTCGATCTGCGTGTACTCACTCTCCCGATTGTCTTCTGCGGCTCCGGCCGGGCTGACCTCACGCTGGAGATCGCCACCGCCGATCTGTTCGCATTGGTGCAAGCAGAGTTCGCCCAGCTCGCCAAGCCGTAACCACACTCACCACCCCAACTAGCCCTCGGCGATGCCAAGTGTTCGGACGGTTCCACCCGCTCTTGCATCTGTTGCCGGTCGCCTCACGGCTAGCGCGGCTCAAAGCGCTGGAAGCGGTGGTTGCCCGTGTCGATAACGAAGACGTTGCCGTTGGGGTCAACGACGATACCCTGCGGGTTCTCGAACTGCCCCTCGCCGCTCCCGCTGGCGCCCCACTTGGTGATGTACGCCCCGTCGGAACCGAGCTTCTGGACCCGGTCATTGCCGCTGTCGGTGATGTAGAGAAAGCCGTACTGGTCGGCGTCGATTGCCGTGGGGCCGGCGAACTGGCCATTGCCGCTCCCTGGCCCACCGAGCGTGCGCAGCGGTGCGCCGGTCAGGTCGAAGACCTCAATGCGGTTCTGGGCGTGGTCAACGACGAACACTTCGTTGTCGTGGATGACGATGCCCCAGGGTTGCGCACCGGCTGCTCCGGCCATCTGCCAACTGGTCTGGTACGCTCCGGTGGCGCTGAACTTCTGGACACGGTGGTTGCCGGTGTCGGTAACGTACACGTTGTCATTCGCGTCAACGGCGATGCCGGACGGTGCATTGAACTGCCCGTTGCCGCTGCCACTAGCGCCCCACTGGGTCAGGAAGCCGCCATTTTCGTTGAACTTCTGGACACGGTTGTTCCCCCGGTCGAGCACGTAAATGTTGTCCTGGCTGTCGATCGCCACGTCAACCGGCCCGTCGAATAACCCGGCGGAGGTTCCAGGCCCACCGATCTGCGCGACGTATGCGCCGGAAGGTGTGAACTTCACCACCCGGTTTGCGCCGGTGTCGGCGATCCACAGGTACAGCGCATCGTCCTGCTCCACGCCGGTCGGGCCGAGGAAGCTGCCGCGCGTGTCGTCGCTCCACCCAAACTGGAACAGGCCATCCGGGCGATACTTGCCCACCCTCCCGGCCGCGGCATCGGCCACGTAGACCAAGCCAAGGTTGTCGACGGTAATGCCGCGCGCTGCCGTGAACTGCCCAGGGTTCGTGCCGGTGGAACCCCAACTGTAGATCGGGTCCAGATCGGTGTCGCGGACCTGGATCGTGTTGTTCACCGTATTCACGATGAGCAGGCGGTTATCCGGGTCAACAGTGATACCCCATGGCTTGAAGCTACCGGGTGGGTTGGGGAATTGGGAGGTCAGCGGGTTCCCTTCCGCGTCGTACACGATGATGCCGGAGAGACCGAAGTCCGTGACGAACGCCGTGCCCGTCTCATCGAAGGCAATGCCGCGCGGTTCGACCAGCCCGGCCACGATTGGGCCGGCGGTGGTCCAAGCCTTGACGAACTCTCCTTGTGCCGTCAGCACTTGAATGCGTGGCGGGTTCGCGCCGCCCAGCTCACCAACCCAGATCTGGTTTTCTGCATTCACCGCAATTGTTGCAGGCGCTTCGAACTCCAATTCGCCATCGCCGAGTGTACCGATAGCCTGGAGAAACACGCCGGCACTCGTGAACTTCTGTAAGCGGTTGTTGTTGGTATCAGCCACCCAGACGTTGCCGTCGTTATCGACGGCGATCCCCTGCGGGTTGTCGAACTGCCCATCGCCGGCGCCGGTCCCGCCCCACTGCTGGAGCAACACCCCGTTGGAGGAGTACTTCTGGACCCGGTCGTTGACGGCGTCGAGCACATAGATGTTGTTCAACCTGTCGGACGCGACCGCTAGCGGGGCGCTCATCAGACTGCTCGGGTCGTGCTCCTTGCCCCAGGCATTGGTGAACAGATAGACCGTCGCTGGTTCGGGAGTTGGGGCGTGGGTCGCGGTCGCGGTCGGCGTCGACGTAATGGTTGGAGTCGCCGTCGGCGGGTTGGTGGGCGTGGCGGTTGGCGTCGATGTCGCCGTGGCGGTGCTCGTTGCTGGGGAGGTTGCGGTGGCTGTCGCTGTCGGCGGGGTTTCGGCAGGGATCTCGACATAGCGCCAGTAGTGGTAATGCAGGCCGACGTTGCCTGCTTCCGCTTCGAACCCAGGGCTATTGCCCGGGGTGTAGGTCATGCAGCGCCGCTCGAAGCACTGGATCAGGACATCACGATACAGCCCAGCCACTTTTACCCGCGCCCAGTAGGCCTCGGTGACGGGGTAGCCGGTTGCGAAGAACGGGTTCTCGAACAGCGCCTCGGTGACGAACTGGCCGTTTTCATAGACCACTGCATTCGAGGTCATCAGGTTCCAGAACGGCGCGGCGATCTGATGGTCGATCCCCGGCACGACGACTCGGTAGGCGGCGTAGACGCCGTAGACAGCAGTGGCCGGGTCGTTGGTGATCGTCCCCGCGCGGTCGACCCGCTGGGTGAGCAATGCGCCGTCTGGGGCAGGTGGGTAGGGGCGCAGGCCGGCGAACGTCGTGTAGGTTGGGCCGATCACATCGTCCGGGTCGCCAGCAACGTTCATGCGCGAAGGCTGATGCTGCTCGAACGCATTGTCGCCCAACTGCAACCGGCCGGTCATCAGCTCGACCACCAGCAGACCATTGGTCACGAAGAA